>JBGOVH010000071.1:0-8739 GCA_041478005.1 Terriglobia bacterium
GATCGTGGCGGAGAAAAATGTGGAAGCGGCACAAGCACTGGTGAACGCTTACGAGGGGTCTGTCAAAGCCGCCCAGGCTTCAACACAGTCCCTAAAGGCACTGGAGAAGTATCTCACGATTACTGCACCCTTCGATGGCATCATCACCGAGCGTGCGATACACCCAGGGACCTTGGTAGGACCGAACTCAGGCATGGGCACCTCGCCCCTGCTGATGCTGGAACAACTCAATCGACTTCGCCTTGTAGTTGCCGTTCCCGAGGCTCAAGTGGGTGGCATCGTCAAGAACGCTCGTGTGCCCTTCACCCTACCAGCGTTTCAGGGGGAAACTTTCTACGGCGTGGTAAGCCGGGTTGCTCACGCTCTGGACCAGAAGACGCGCACGATGGCGGTGGAGCTTGACGTCACGAATCCAGGTCTCAGGCTGGCCTCGGGCATGTATCCGGAAGTTCGCTGGCCAGTGCGGAAGAATCGGCCGGCTTTGCTCGTCCCGCCAACGAGCATTGTGACTACCACAGAACGCGCATTTGTAATCCGGATTAATGACGATGTCGTTGAATGGGTATCAGTGGCTCGTGGTGCATCTGCGGGAGACATCGTTGAGGTTTACGGGCCTTTGCATGAGGGTGACCTTATTGTTCGGCGTGGAAGTGATGAGCTCCGAGAGGGGACGCGAGTCAAGGTCAATCTGCCGGCGCGCTAAGATGTTCCCGAATTAGCTGCAGAATCGACCAGGGTTTCAAAGCGCCGGTTGCAGATCCTGTGCGGCATCTATCAGATCACCATTCCACAAACCGGGAGAAAACGTGGTCTTAGGAGGAATGAATTGAAGGGTCAAGGGAGGTCATTTATTAGAAGTATTCCTGCCCATAATCACTGCATTCAGTCCCAGGCTCACTAAGCTGACAAAAAGGGAACCCAGAATCGCAGCTCCGAAGCTTCGAACTGCAAAACCCTCCACCAAATGAGCGGTCCAGTAGAGCATGAGACCGTTGATCACAAAGTAAAAGAGCCCCAGCGTGAGGCAAGTAATGGGCAGGGCAAAAAATTGAAGAACCGGTCTTACCAAGGCATTGAGGATCCCAAAGACTGCTGCCGCCAGGATTGCTGCAGGCAAACTGCTAACCCGAATCCCAGAGTAGAAATAGGAAACAATCAGAAGCGCCAGCGTAAGGATGAGCCAATGGATGAGCATCAATCAAGTCCCGGCAGTCGGAGATCGATCAATCAAAAATTTGAGCCATAGTATCCCATAGAGCTTACCTAAATACGATAAGTCTTTGGCGACGGGCTGTCCAGATAAACTGGTGGGCAATAACGAAGTCCCTTGTCTTCATCAGTTATTTCAACACATCTCCCGCCTTGACCCTGTTTCTTGCCGGAGTGTATACTGCCACTGGGTTTGGCCTTCACCAGGCTCTGACACTTTTATCTTTCAAATCCATTTTCCAATACGCCTTGACTCGCTGAAGTTCGCGTTTCCATAAATCAATTCATGGCCTCCAAAGTCTATTACGCCTCGGCGCTTTACGAGGTGGCACGCTCGATCAATTCGAGCCTTGACCTGTCTCAGGTGCTCAATGTCCTCGCCAAGAGCACAGCCAAGGCCACTAATTCAAAGGCCTGTTCACTACGGTTGCTCAGTTCTGATAAGCAACTACTGGTGATGAGCGGTACTTACGGTCTGAGCCAGGGGTACCTGCGAAAAGGAAATGTGGAAGTGGAGAAGAGCCGAATCGATCAAGAGGCTCTGCTCGGGAAGCCGGCCATTATCCCAGATGCCACCAACGATCCGCGATTTCAGTATCCGGAGGAGGCCAGAACGGAGTCCATCCGGTCCATCCTTGTGGCCCCCCTTATGCTACGGGATACCCCCATTGGCGTGATGCGACTCTATACGGAAGAGGTTCACCAGTTTGGCAAGGAAGAAATCGGCTTTGTCAGCGCCATCGCTAATCTTGGCGCCATCGCCATAGAGAACGCCAAGCTCTACCAGGCCATGAAAGAAGAGTTGGGCGATCTGACCGAAGACATCAGCGAGATGGGAGAGCGTCTTCACGAAAGCCGAACTCAGGTCGCCCGCCAGATGGACGCGTTAAACTATGAAAAAAACCGTCTGGAAACTATTCTGGCAAGCATGGGAGAAGGAGTAATTGTCACCGATCACGAAAACAAAGTGCAATTGGCCAACACCGCAGCTGAGATCTTACTGGATTTTCATCGGCAGGATGTCATCGGCAAGGATGGTGATTTGATCCTGCCGTTCAAGCGGGTGGAACTGGAGCCCATCCTGCAAGGCGCTTCGGTTAATAAGCCTTCTCCACCGCTGGTCAGGAAATTCAAGGACAGGGTACTGAGCATCCTCATCAATATAATTCGTGATGAGAGTGGTCAACCTTTCGGAATTGTAAGCCTGTTCCGTGATATCACCGAGCAGGCCGTTATCGAGGAGATGAAGACCGAGTTTATTTCTGTGGTTTCCCATGAACTGCGAACTCCTCTGACCCCGATCAAGGGGTATATCGACCTCATCCTGGAGGGCGATGCGGGAGAATTGACTGACGAGCAGCGAGACTACCTGAAGATTGTAGAATCAAATACGGATCGATTGGTCGCCCTGGTTAATGACTTGTTGGATATTTCCAGGATTGAAGCGGGTAAGATTGATCTCGAAATCAAACCGGCCGCTATGGAAGACGCAATACAGGAAGTTGTATCCTTCCACCGCAAACAAATTGAAAGCCGGGGGCTCAGTCTGTCGGTCTCACTCCCCCCCAAGTTGCCCTGGGTGAAGGCTGACAAGAGCAGGATGATTCAGGTTTTGAACAATTTGATTAGTAATGCTTACAAATATACTCCGAGTGGTGGAGCCATTAGCGTATCGGCGATGCCGGATGGCGAATACCTGGAAGTGACTGTGGCCGATACCGGCGTGGGCATTTCCAAAGAGGATATGAAAAAACTATTTACCAAATTCTTTCGGGCCAAGAATCCCGCCACCCGCGATACCTCTGGAACAGGGCTGGGGCTGGCTATTACGAAGTCTATTGTCCAAAAACATGAAGGAGAAATCTGGGTGGAAAGTCAGCCAGGCAAGGGGTCGGCTTTTCACTTCACCATTCCTCTGGCTGATCCACCGCCAGTCAAACGGCCCAAGACCACTTCGAGACGCAGTACAAAAAGAATCCTGGTTGTGGATGACGAAAAAGACATCGCCCGGATGATCAAACGACAACTGGAGCGAGCAGGATATCAGGTGATATTGGCCAACAATGGTTCACAGGCCATGGCCCGCGCTTTGGAACATAAGCCTCATCTCATCAGCATGGATATCCAGATGCCTGGGATGAATGGATATCAAGTGATTGAACTATTACGGCAAAACCCACAAACAGCCGATATCCCGATCATGGTGGTTTCGGTGCTTCGCGATGACGAACTGGCCAGCAAGTTAGATGTGGCCGACGTTTTGGACAAGCCGATTGACGAGGAAACTTTACTTCAAACTGTTGAGAAAATTTTGTGGCAAGGGCAAAGGATTCTGATTTACGAGTTGGGTGCCGAGACGCGACAAGAACTTGAAGAAGTTCTATCCCATAAGGGCTATCATTTGATCTTTGCCCACGACGGGGTGGATTTGTTGGTCCATGCTCGCAAAGAACAACCAGATTTGATATTGATGGACTTGCAGTTCCCCGACATGGACGGTTACGAAGTTCTACGACGGCTCAATCGGCGACCTGAAACAGTGGACATTCCGGTCATCGCCATGACAGATAGTCCCAATGAAGTCGTCGGAAATGTCTTGGCCGTTGGTGGCAATGATTTGGTGAGAAAGCCGCTCGATATGGAAACCTTGCTCATTGAGATTGAGGGCTTCATGGAAGATGTGAAGGAAAAGAACAGAAGGCGGTGAGCAGCAGGCAGTATGCAGAAATTGCCTATGTCCGGCTGCCTTCTGCTCACTACATCCTGCTGTCTTCGCGCCAAGTACCACTTACCCAAAAAGGAGCTCCTATGGTGATCAAAGTCCTGGCAGTGGATGATGAGCCTGACGTCCTGTCCCTGGTGGAAACGAAGCTGCAAAAGGCGGGGTTTGAAGTGAGCACTGCGACCAATGGTCAGGAGGCAGTGGATCGAGCCCTTCAGGAAAAACCTGATGTCATTATCATGGATATCATGATGCCCAAACTTGACGGACTTTCCGCCTGCACGCAAATCAAGAAAGAACTAGGAGAAAATTCGCCGATCATCATTTTGCTCACCGCTCGCGGACAGGAATCGGATGTTGTCGAAGGACTCGGCTCTGGCGCCGATGACTACATTGTCAAACCTTTCGCTCCCCGGGAACTGGTGGCTCGTGTAAACGTAGCACTCATTAAGGCAGGGAAGGGCGAAGTGGATTTTTGAACGTCAGGGGCGCGCCGGCAAAAGTCGGCTGTGCTGCACTTTGCTAAAGTCCCGGTCTCACCCCGATTTTACTATCAAAAGGGAAGAAAATCATGTCGACAACCAAGGTCCAGCTAGAGACCGTTCATACCCCGGAAGCTCCCCATCGAGACGCAGAGAGATTGGTCGTCCAGAAAAGAGGTTTGCTCTGGGTTGATTTGGTTAATCCATCAGAAGCCGAACTCGAAAAACTTCAAAGAACGTTTGAGTTCCATCCGCTCAGCATCGAAGACAGCAGCCATTTTCGGCAAAGAGCCAAGATAGACCTGTATGAAGGTTATCTATTCATTACCCTGTATTCGCATCGTTTCGACAGTAAGGGTCTCTCCATTGTGGCTGATGAACTCCACGTGTTTCTGGGCAGCAATTATCTCGTGACGGTCCATCGCGCTCCTCTTCCGGCATTGTTGAGGGCAAGGGAGCGCTATGAGCGGGAAAGCGAACCTTTCAAAAAAGGGCCGGATTTTTTTCTATATCTGATTGGCGATGAACTTGTCGATAGTTACTTTCCTCTGTTGGATGAAATTGAAGGCAAGATCGACGTTCTTGAAGAACAGATTGAAACGGACCCGAAGAAGGCAGTCACACATTCAATTTTTGATCTCAAACAACAACTCATTCATTTGCGCAAAGCAACTGGCCCGCAAAGAGAGGTCTTCAATGCCCTGTCTACCCGCCCCTATGACCTCATAGACAGACGCCTGGCAATTTACTTTCAAGATGTCTACGACCACATTATCCGCATCTATGAAATGATCGAAACTCATCGAGATCTGCTTGGAAATGCGCTGGATGCCTATTACTCCGCCACTTCGATTCGGCTCAATGAAGTCATGAAGCTTTTGACGCTCACTGCCACCATTTTTATGCCGCTTTCGGTGATTACCGGTTTGGGGGGAATCAACTTCCGTCACATGCCTTTTGATAACCCCGTGGCCTTCGGCGTTCTTCTAGCCTCGATGATCGTGGTTCCCTTGTTCATGTTGTACTGGTTTAAGTCGCGGAAGTGGATGTGAAAATTCCCGCTCGGCTTATGGCGCGACGTGCTCGAATCCCACATAAATCTCGCTTGGTAAGACGAAGATGCAAAGCTGCTTCTAAATAGGCGCGCCCCGAATGACTTCCATCCGTGACCGCCGCCCAGCGCTTGGGTGGCGGGCCGAGCCCAGTCCCGTTGGATAGGCTTCAGCTGTGGAAAAAGAGGAAAGCGATATTCAGGGTAATACATTTAGAATAAGTAGCTCATATTCTCCTATGGTTTACTAGGCAGCCAATGGTATACTACAACCAACAAGGAGGACATCTTATGGAGTCATACGCCACTGCCAAAGGGCAAATCGTTATTCCAGCCGTATTGCGACGCAAGTTCGGAATCAAGGAAGGCACACGCATTGAGATCGAGGCCGATGACAAAGCTCGCAGCATCATCCTGCGGCCCATCACACGCGATTACGTTCACAGCCTGCGTGGCAAGCATAAGGGAAAAGGTTTGCTCAAGATGTTGATGGCTGATAAGAAGATCGAAAGAGAGCTTTAGTCATGGTGCGAAAGCCGAAGGCCCTTGTGCTGGACACCTGGTCCCTCATTGCATACTTTGAAGATGAACCGGCTGCTGAGCAAGTGGCAAACATCATTGCAGATGCTCATGAAAACAGCACTCCGCTGTTGATGAGCGTAGTGAATGCAGGCGAAGTGTGGTACCTGTTTGCTAGGAAATCGTCTGAAGCAGACGCCGATCAAATCATTTCGGAATTGAGACAGTTGGGAATTGAGTTTGTTGGAATCGATTGGGCACTGGCGCGCCAAGCCGCAACGTTTAAGTCAAAGCACCGCATGTCGTACGCAGACTGTTTTGCTGCCGCTCTTGCTAGGGAACAAAGAGCTGAGCTGGTGACGGGTGACAGAGAATTCAAGCAAGTTGAAGGCGAATTGAGAATTCGGTGGTTAAGAAGCGAAGGGTGAGCTAAGAGCCAGCATTTTTCGCGGGGGAATCCATGTGGTATCAGGGCAAGATTCAAGACGGAATAAACCCTAATGAATAAATAATCGATCAAAACACTTTAGCAACTGCAAGTTGTATCGATCAAGCAATGGAGAAGATCCCTGTAAGGGAAAGAACCATTTTGTTTCTTCGGCTGTGCGGTCATCCTCAAGCCTCTTCATCAGACAAGCCCATCTTCGAGAGTCGATAGCGCAAGGCGTTGCGGGAAAGGCCCAGCAGGCGGGCGGCCTGGCTTTTATTGCCGCCGGAACGGCGAAGGGCTTCGCGGATCATTTCGTCTTCCCATTGCTCAAGGGTCATGCCCTCGGGAGGGAAGGCAACCGGCGCTGCACCAGGTTTCGAACGGGAAACGTCCAGGTAAATATCGTCCACATCAATCATTTGTCCGGTGGAGAGAGCGACGGCGCGTTCAATGATATTTTCAAGTTCTCGCACGTTGCCAGGCCAGTGGAAAGAGGTCAACAGACTTAAGCCAGCTGGCGTAATGCCATTGATGGGTTTTGCGGATTCGCGAATGAATCGCTCGACAAAATGGTCCACCAGGTAAGGAATATCTTCCTTGCGCTCCCGGAGCGGTGGGATGTCGATGGGGACGACGTTCAGCCGATAGTAGAGGTCTTCACGAAACGTGCCTTGTTCCAGGGCGGCGCGCAGATCCCGATTGGTGGCTGCTATCAGACGGACATCCACTTTCAGTGTTTTGGTGCTGCCAAGACGCTCAAACTGGCGCTCTTGGAGCACGCCCAGCAACTTTACCTGGATCACCGGAGGGACATCGCCAATTTCATCCAAGAAAATGGTTCCTTTGTCCGCCAGTTCAAATTTTCCCGGCTTGTTTATCGTGGCCCCGGTAAAGGCCCCCTTTTCATAGCCAAACAATTCACTCTCCAGCAAGTTCTCCGGAATGGCCGTGCAGTTAATTTTCACGAAAGGCCCGGAAGCGCGACGTGAATGCTCGTGGATGGCTCGAGCGATCAGGTCCTTGCCAACGCCGCTTTCACCGCCCAGCAGAACCGTTGAGTTGGTAGATGCCACCCGGCTGACGGTCGCCAGAACAGCCTGCATGCGATCGCTCATGGCGATGATATTCCGAAACGTATAACGCTGGCCCAACGCCTCGCGCAACGAACGGTTTTCTTGGCGAAGCCGATGGACGTCGAGTTCCTTGCCGACAATCAACTTCATCTCCTCGAGCGAAAACGGCTTCAGAACATAGTCGCTGGCCCCGGCTTTCATGGCTTCCACAGCCGTTTCCACCGTGCCGAAGGCCGTCATGACGATGACGGGCAGAGAAGCATCGGCTTGCTTGACTGCCTGTAGGAATTCCAACCCGCCCATGCCAGGCAGTTTCAAGTCCGTTACTACCAGGTCAATCTCTTGCTGATGCAAAAGGGCAAGGCCGGCCTCGGCTGTGACCGCCTGGTGCACCGTGAAGCCTTCCTCCGAAAGGCTGAGGTCAAGCAGGCGCAGCAATTTGGGTTCGTCTTCAACAATGAGAATTCCAGGCATCCGCTATTCTCCCTTTACCTAACTATGCAAGGGCTACCGCCCTTGAGATCCCGGCTGGAACGCGCGCTCCGTCGCACGTTCAGGAAGCGTGCGCAGGAGCGCCCGCTCCACCCAAAACGAGAAGGGAATTCTTGATTATTCAACATAACGGGCTAAATGGAGCTTTGAATTGATTCTTCAGCTGGCAAATAAACTCTGAAGCAGGCGCCCTTCCCGGGGTTGTATTGAATCCGAATCGACCCGTGATGGTTATCGACAATTTTGGAAACAATTGACAATCCCAAACCCACTCCCCCCTCTTTGGTTGTGAAAAAGGGGTTGAAGATCTGCTCCTGAAGTTCGGTTGGAATCCCCGGGCCTGAATCCTCAATCTCAACTTCAACACCCTTCTTTCCATCGAATTGAACGGAGGAGACCGCCACTCTAAGCTTTCCCCCATCAGGCATAGCCTCGTAGGCATTGAAAAAGAGATTGGTAAAAACCTGTTCGCATAGGGTTGCATCCAGAGCCAGTCTAGGCAAATCCAAAGCATAATGTCTTTCAACCTCTACCCTGGCATTGGGCCAGCGGTCCTTTACTGTTTTCAGCGACTGATCGAGCAATGGAGGAATCTCCTGCTCAGAGAGTTCAGGCTGCAAGGGACGGGCAAAATCCAGGAAGCGGTTGACCATTGCGTTCAGCCTGTTTACTTCGCTGGAAATATACCCTGCCAGTTCAACCGCCAGAGGATCTGACTTAGCGAGTTTCTGACTCAGCATTTCGGCCGACCCTTTGATCAC
>JBGOVH010000544.1:0-2942 GCA_041478005.1 Terriglobia bacterium
CTCCATTTCATAATGCGGTTACGTATTTTCTCCAGGTGGAACGCGCACTCCCGCGCCCGTTCAAGCGTGCGCCGTAGCTCCCCGCTCCACCCTGCCCGCTGGCAGTTCGAAGATGCGTTAAGGTATTTATGAAATGGAGTACTAAGCTCCAAGCTTGACCCAGTCTGGTTATTCACTTAATCTTGAATGGTTGTGAGTCTGTTCCTAGGTTAGGAAACATATGGCTAATATTCAGCGGCGTCCGAGTGTGACAACCCAGGTAGGCAGTGTTCTAGTTGGATCGGATCACCCGATTGTTGTTCAATCTATGACGAATACGGACACGGCTGATGTGATCGCCACCGTTGCCCAGATTACCGCGCTTGCTCGGGCTGGGTCGGAGTTGGTCCGAGTCACTGTCAATACGCGTGAAGCGGCCGCGGCAGTCCCGGAAATCATCAGCCGGCTGCAAGACCAGGAGTGGAATGTTCCCATTATTGGGGACTTCCACTTTAACGGCCACATTCTTCTGACCGAATTTCCTGGTTGTGCTCGAGGGTTGGCCAAATACCGAATCAATCCTGGCAATGTAGGTGTTGGCAAAAGACACGATGAGAATTTCCGTCGCATGATCGATGTGGCTTTGGAGAACAACAAACCAGTCAGAATCGGCGTCAATTGGGGCTCTCTGGATCCGATGCTTCTCTCTCGGCTCATGGATGAAAACGCAGCTTTGCCAGAACCAAAAGATTCCCGCCAAGTCACGTTGGAAGCGATTGTCAGGAGTGCGATAGAATCGGCGATGATGGCCGAAGAATATGGATTGCCTCACGACCGTATGATCCTTAGCGCCAAAGTTTCAGGGGTTCAAGACTTGATTGATGTGTACAGAACTCTCGCCAGCCGTTGCGATTATCCGTTGCACTTGGGACTAACGGAAGCGGGCATGGGCCCCAAAGGGATCGTGGCCAGCTCGGCAGGACTGGCGGTGCTCCTACAGGAGGGGATCGGTGACACCATCCGGGTGTCCTTAACTCCACTCCCCAACGGCGACCGCACTGAAGAGGTTCGGATCTCCCAACAAATCTTGCAGTCGATGGGAATTCGCAGTTTTGCGCCTCAAGTCACGGCATGCCCCGGTTGCGGCCGCACCACCAGCACATTTTTTCAGGAGATGGCTGATGATATTCAATCCTACTTGCGAGACCAGATGCCGGTTTGGAAGGAATACTACCAAGGAGTGGAAGAATTAAAGGTGGCCGTGATGGGCTGTATTGTGAACGGCCCAGGAGAGTCCAAACATGCCAATATCGGAATTTCCTTGCCGGGAACCGGCGAAGAACCTAGAGCTCCTGTTTTCGTCGATGGTCGACTGATGACAACGCTCAAAGGACCAGCGTTGGCAGCAGATTTCATTCGCATTCTTGATGAATACGTAGCCAATCGCTTCGCGAAACGAGATACCGTCGCATCAAGTAGCTATGAGAGATCCCGCATTGAAACATACTGAAGAAGGGTCTGGCCGCCCATTGGTCTTGCTTCATGCCTTCCCACTAAGTCGCAGGATGTGGGATAAGCAGGTCGATGCCTGGAAGCGAAGCTTTCGCGTGATTACGCCAGACTTTCGCGGCTTTGGCGAATCATCTCTAGGATCAGGTGAGATGACCATGGAGATTTGCGCAGACGAGCTCAACGCTTTGCTAAATCAGCTGGGGATTCAAGAGAAATTGGTCCTGCTTGGGCTCTCCATGGGTGGGTATATCGCTTTTGAATTCATTCGCAAATACCAGGATCGCCTGAGCGCTCTCATTCTAGCGGCTACTCAGCCCAGCCCCGATTCAGAGGAGTCAATAAAAGCTCGCTTTGAAACTGCGCAGTTTGTCAAAGACAAAGGCGCAGCAAAGCTAGCAGAACGGCTTGTTTCAAGACTGCTGGGCAAAACTACGCTCGATTCCAGGCCAGCAGTCGCTGAGGAGGTTCGGAAGTTAATCCAATCTAACTCCCCCGAAGGTATCGCGCACGCCTGCTACGGCTTGGCTTCTCGGCGTGACTCCACTCCTGTATTGGCCCAGATCAGCATCCCCACATTGATCCTGGCCGGCGCTGAAGATATCATTATCTCGAAAATCCAGGCCGAAAACATGGCCCTTTCCATCCCATCATCGCACTTGAGAGTGATTGAGAACAGTGGCCATCTGATTAACCTTGAGCAACCGGAACTTTTCAATCGGGTGGTCCTCAATTTTCTTAATGAGGCCCTTTAATTGGGGTCAGGGCCCACTCTCGACAAATTCTAGCCAAGGGTTTCCTGCCGTCATAGTGGGAATGACAAATTGAGAATTCAGCTCCTTTTGGGAAGATCTTCAAAGAAAAGAATAATCTGCATCCTTGGCTCAAGAAAACTATTCGGGTCCTTTTTGATATTCCTAGGCCTATGCCCCAATCTGTCGGCTGGGGCGGAGAACCTGAGAAAGCCAGAGGATGTCTTCCCATCGGGAGAGACTCTGGTTTACGAAGTCAGATGGGATCCACCTCTCTGGATGTTCTTCCTTCCCACGATCAGTGCCGGCGAAATGACCTTTAAGTTTCAGGGTCAAGCGAATCACAACGGGAGACCCGCCTATAAAATGACTGCTCAGGTGATTTCTTCCGGTTTTTTGCCCAAGTTGACTGGGATCTCAGTCCAGGACTCGTTTGAGTCTATCGTTGACGCCCAAGAATTTTGTTCGTTCCAGCTGATCAAGAGAATCCGAGAAGGAAAACGCCAGAGGGATATTCTCCTCAGCTTTGATGGTGAAAAAGGAAAGGGCCGCTACGTCGTCCACGATGTTAGTAAGAAGCCTTCCGCAGAGCTAAAGAACGAGGAAATGAAGAACCTTCCAAAATGTATCCAGGATATTCTGTCAGCCATCTACTTTTCACGCCTGCTAGAATTAAAGCTCGGAGAGAAATACCCTCTAGCA
>JBGOVH010000018.1:0-12620 GCA_041478005.1 Terriglobia bacterium
CGCTTGCCGGAGAGGGTGCTTCCTTGTTGTGGTCGAGTGAATCGTGGCTTTGCAGCCTTCGGGGACAAAGTATTTCTCGCCACTCTGGATGCCCACGTCATGGCTTTGGACGCGAAAACGGGTAATGTGGTTTGGGATACGATGGCGGAGGATTATTCTAAAGGATACAGCTTTACGGTGGCTCCGCTCGTGGTTAAGGACAAAGTGATCGTAGGGGTTTCAGGCGGTGAATATGGTATCCGAGGCTTTATTGATGCATATGAAGTGGAAACCGGCAAGCGAGCGTGGCGCTTTTATACCATTCCAGGACCCGGTGAGACAGGTCATGACACTTGGAAAGGGGATTCCTGGAAGATTGGTGGGGCCCCCGCCTGGGTGACCGGCAGCTACGATCCGGAGCTTAATTTGACTTATTGGGGGACTGGAAACCCGTCACCTTCAGACTACGGTGAAGATCGCAAGGGGGATAACCTTTATAGTAATTGTTTGGTTGCGCTTGACGCAGACACCGGAAAACTGAAGTGGTATTTTCAATTCACTCCGCATGACCTGCATGATTACGATGCCACCCAAGTTCCCTTGCTTTTGGACCTGGAGTCTCAAGGAAAGCCAAAGAAAGTTTTAGCGCAGGCCAATCGCAACGGCTTTTTTTACCTGCTCGACCGTGTGAATGGTCAGTTCCTTTTGGGCCAATCCTTCGGGCGCGTCACATGGGCGAAAGAGATCGGCCCGGATGGAAGACCCTTAGTCCTGGCCAGCGCCGATCCTACATCGGAGGGTGTCACTGTTTGCCCCGGAGCTGCGGGGGCCACTAATTGGATGTCGCCTTCCTTCAGTCCTCAAACTGGTTTTTTTTACGTCTCACAAAGAGAACAATGCGACAAATTTATGAGTTGGCCACAACCTTATCGTCCGGGACGTGTCTATATGGGTAGCAATTACGTGCCTGACCCGGAGGCCAAGGCAAGCGGCGCGGTGCTGGCACTCGATCCCCGAACTGGAAAAGTCCAGTGGGAGTACAAGTACTTTTCACCACCCTGGAGCGGCATTCTTTCTACCGCAGGTGGATTGGTGTTTGCTGCCGACATGGAGGGGTACCTAATTGCCTTAGATGCTAGATCTGGAAAGGAGCTTTGGCATTTGCAAACTGGCTCTTCCATCTACTCTTCACCAATGACTTATGCGGTCGATGGAACTCAATACGTCGCCATTCCCGCCGGGGCCGCACTGGTTGTTGTCGGCCTTCCAGACCGAGTGACCTCGAAGCAGGCTGCCAATAGATAGCACAAACAGAACACTCAATTACCCGACTTCAGACCTGTACCGGCTTTCGGAGGTTCTACTCTGTGAAGGCAATGGCTCTCTGAGTTGCCGGTCTTGCCCCTGTTTTCTCCTAAGCTTTTCCCTCGCCGAGAAATCGGCGAAAGAAGGAACGACGTGAGAGGTTTGGATCTGGTTTTTGAAAACTCAAAAGCTCCAACGGAATGCCATAGTTAATCTTCCTGAGGTCCTCTAGAAGAGCTTTGGCAGATGGATAACGTTCGGAAGAGTTCTTACTTAGAAGGGCGTCGATCATTTTTGTCCAACTGGACGGTATCTCGGGCCGGACCTGGCTCAGCTTAGGCAAATCGCGTTCCTTGATTTGACGGTAGAGTTCGTCTAAGTTCTCCCCCTCAAAGAGGAATTCCCCCAGGAGCAGTTCATAGAGAATAACTCCCAGTGAGAATAAATCCGACCGCTCATCAGCGGAATTTCCTTCTGTCTGTTCGGGTGAGAGATATGCAAACTTAGAGAGTGGCGGTTTCGAAGCCTTCCCAAAGTAAGTTGCAGTCGGCGTCTCATCAGCGTCTGGGAAGTTCATTTCCGAAGAAACTTGGGCAAAAGCAAAGTCTAAGATCTTCAAATCCCCTTCGACGCTGAGCGACAGGTTGTTTGAAGTAAGCCGCCCGTGTACTATTCCGGCTTCATGAGCATATTGCAGCGCTCCGGCTGCCTGAAGCGCCACGTTAAGAGTAAAATCGATCGTGGAAGCACTTTCGGCTATTTTTTCCGAGAGGTTTTGACCGTAGAGAAATTCCATCGGAATCAGGAGAATGTCATTATGTGTTTCCATCGGAAAAACTCTAACGATGTGGGGATGATTAAGTGCCTCCACTACCTCCAGCCGCTCGAGAAATTGTTGATGAACGGGATTCTCTCGCTCCAAAGGTCCGCGCAATAGTTTTAGAGCATAGGTCTGCCTCTGCGAGATATGCACTGCTTTATAAACCGGTCCGCTCTCACCGATCTGGGTTTTTGCCAGAATTCGATAGTCGCCGATATTCTTCCCGATGATCACTTTTGGGTCTGGTTTAAGAGAATGCGGAGTTGTGATGAGAAGTCCAAGAACGATACTGACAGGATTTTGGAGTCAAACAAAAAGAGCGAAGGTTTGCGTCCATAAAGAAAATAACGCCGCATTTCTAACTTTGTTGCGGAATACCTTACCTCAGTTTTATCAGTAACAAATTAACAATGACCATGAACAATGAAATGCCCAGGTATGCAAAGACGGCCATTTGCCAAACCGGCAGCATGGGTCTGACGTCGGTTGAGAGTTTGAGAGTGATCAGGTTGAATCCACAGAATCGGCAATAGGCGTCAGAGAAGGTTTTTTTCCCGCAGTGGGGGCAAATGATCAAGTGCACTGTCTCTTTGTGAAGATCTTCTCTAAACACAAACTGTTCACGCCCAAGACCAATCACTATGATGCTCGATCCAACTATGAACAGGTCCCGCATTATGTGAATGATGTAGCCGCCAGAGTAAGCACCGTGGTGACCATTCGAATTTAGAATGAAATCCCAAAAATCAAGTTGCAGACTCTCCTCCCGTCTGACTGCTGAGAGGATTTCGCAACTGAGTATGAGTTGCAGCGCCCAGATGATTCCGGCACCGCCTATCAAATAATACAAACTTCCCAGAAATTTTCTCACGGCCGTATTCCTTACCTTCTCAAACTATTTTCGCGTGCCTTGATGCTTCTTATGCCTCTCAAAATAGGTGTTCCAACTTGCTACGCATTCCAGGCAAAGTGTCTCAAACAAGTAAGAATTCAGAACCTTCCAATTTCTGAGTATTAAGGGGTTCTTGAGAACTTGATACCACCCAACCTTTTTCCCGCAACTCTTGCATTTGGGCATAATTACTTTTAGGTAACCCCCCGGCTTGCCGGAGGTTCTCACTATCTAGTGGATTGGGGAACTCAGAGCAGCTGCTAACTCAAGAACATCACTGTCCCTCAGTCATAAATTGAATCGAGGGCTGCATCCTTTAAAATTCGCTAACTGGGATGGCTAGAACGGAATGTCCTCATCGGTGATTTCGGGCTCAAGACTGGTGCTGGAGGAGGCGGCTGCAGCGGCGGCACCTTTGTCGGATTTCGCTTCGTCAGATTTGCCGCCCAGCATCACCATATTGTCAGCCTGAATCTCGGTGGTGTAGCGCTTGTTTCCATCCTTGTCTTCCCAATTTCGAGTTTGCAGGCGACCTTCGATATAAACCAGTTTCCCCTTGTTTAGGTACTGGCCGCAAATTTCAGCTAACTTCCGCCATGCAACGATATTATGCCACTCAGTACGCTGCTGCTTCTCTCCACTCTGATCTTTCCAGACTTCGTCGGTCGCCATGGAAAAGCGTGCCACCGGCACACCTGATTGTGTGTACTTCACTTCAGGATCCTTTCCCAATCTCCCTACCAAAATCACTTTGTTAACTGAATTTGACATGATATTGACTCCTTGGTTTGTTAAAGCTGTTGGGGCCACAAAGCCCCTAAACGAAAACTCCAGGCTTATCGACGACGCGTCTGCTTAGCACGAGCAGAAGGCCTTTCCAAAAGGGGGACCCCCATTGAATTGAGACGATCTTTCGCAAGTTGGGCAGAATCAGAGCCAGGATATTTTTGAATGAGCGTTCGAAGTTCCCTGATGCCGGCTTCGTTATCCTTAATTTCCAGCAAACTGAACCCTTTTTTTAGAGCAGCCGCAGGAGCCTTGTCTCCTTTCGGATAGGACTGAATGACTTTATCGTAGGCTTGAATTGCGTCACTATACTTTCGTTGCCGGTAACTGCACTCACCAATCCAGAACTGGGCATTATCCGAAAGCTCGGTATCCGGATAATTCTTGAGGTATTCTTCAAATCCCTGCTTTGACAGGTCATAGTTGTTCTTAAGGAAATCCCCATAGGCGGAATTATAGAGTTCTTCCGGAGAGGGCGGAGCACTTCGGGGTGGAGCAGAGCTCGAACTGGGAGGGAGTTGATCCAAAACTTCAACCTTAGCTTTGGTCTCGGCAAGCTGTTGGGACAACTTCGAGATTCTGTCCAAAACCAAGTCCAGACTGGAATTCACTGCTGAGAATTGTCCAGAAACAGAGTCTACTTTGGCAGAAACTGAAGCTTGAGTCTGTTGATTTGAACCCTTGACCTCTTCCACGCTCTTTTTCAAAGTGGCGATTTCGTTCTGCAACTGTTCAACAAGCGTTTTCAAAACCGCTCCCTGGGTATCAAAGCTTTTCTGCAGGTCTCGCACTTCTTGTTGCAACAAAGTGACATCAGCTTGTAAGCGAATAATCTCTTTACTTGCGCTAAAGCCTTTGCCCGCAATTCCGAGGACAAATATGCAGAAGAGGAGTGCTTTTCTTGACAATGCGAATCACCTCATTTGTTATGGTTTCAGGCGGCATGAAAAACTCCCTAAAAACAACAACCCTGTGATGCGGGGATCACAGGGTTGTTGAGGAGAATCCACCACCAACATTTATCTACCGATCATTACGAAATGGCCGCGCCGGTTCTTTTGATAGCACTCTTCACTGGCTTCCCGACACTGCGGCCTCTCCTTGCCATAGCTAATCGTGTTCATGCGCTCAGAGCTAATGCCCAATGAAGCTAAATAGCTCCTAATCGCATTTGCACGCCGATCACCCAGCCCCAGGTTATACTCTTCGCTGCCGCGTTCGTCGCAATGGCCCTCAATGCTGAACTTGACCCCTGCATTCTGTTTGAGGAAGTCAGCAGCGGTTGATAGCGTTGGCTTGGCATCGTCGCGGATATCTGACTTGTCATAGTCAAAGTAAATATCCCTAACATTTTCACCAAACAGCTCTTCGATGGTTTTCCTTACCGGTGGTGGGGGTGGAGGGGGCGGAGGAGGTGATGTCACCGTAATCCGAGCCGTCTCTTCTTTGGTTCCTCCCGGGCCTTTGGCGGTCAGGGTATAGGTGGTTGAGGCACTTGGCGAAACAGATCGGGACCCACTGGTACTAACGTCACCGATGCCCTGATCGATTGAAACGTTGGTGGCGTTCGTCGTGGTCCAAGATAGAGTGGAGGATTGCCCTTTTTCAATCGATGTGGGGTTAGCCGAAAAACTGGCCGTAGGGGCAGTTGCTGGCGGAGGTGGCGGAGGCGGTGGTGGTGGCGGAGCCACTACCTTTTTCTTGCAACCAGTCGCAAGCATGAGCAGCAACAATACTACAATTGCCGAGGTTTGAGTTAAGTGCTTCCTTTTGTTCATTATCCTTCCTCCGATGAAGTTTTGGATGTGAGATGTTGGGAAGAGAGCTCTATCAAAGGTACAACCGAGCGTAGTTTAATAAATAAAACTCCGAAGTAAAACAAAAAAAGTCACTTTTCGAAGAAATTAGACCATGTTGGAGCCGTGTTTTTTCCCGAAGTGGTAATTGGCACTTGGCGCGTTCCTGAGGCCAGCATAATAAAGATCTGTTTTGGGCCATTCCGATTTGATTCAAACGCAATATGGCGGCCATCAGGAGACCAAACGGGATGTTCATTATTTCCGCTATCCCGAGTCAATTGGATATAGTTTCCTTTGACCACATCGATGACGAAAACATCAAAATATCCCGTCAATCTTTTCCTCCATGAAAAAACAATGGAGTCCCCATTGGGACTCCAGGAAGGGCCGACAGCTTCTCCGCCCTCGGTGACAATCCGTCGAAGGTTGTCCCCTTCGTCATCCATCACATAGATCTGAGGGCTGCCACTGCGGTCCGAAACAAAGACTATCTCACGCCCGGATTTAGGATTCCAAGCAGGAGAAATGTCTACACCGCGATTCGTGGTGAGACGCTTCAGGTTGCGCCCTCGGATATCGGAAACATAGATTTCAGGGTCCTGTGTCTGGCTGGAACAGAAGGCAATTCGTTCTCCGTCCGGGGCCCAGGCTGGTGTCGTTGTCAATCCGCCAAAAGAAGGAAAACTGAGCAAGCGATTGTCGACAATGGATTGAATGTATAAATCCGGATTGCCTTTTCGATAGCTGGTATACGCGATTTTTGAGTTATCTTTGGCCCAACGAGGGGTTAAGCTGATGGATCGATAATTTGTGACAGGGTGTTGGCCAAACCCGTCATAATCCATTACCCAGATCTCCTTGCTGCCAGTCCGGTCCGAAACAAAAGCAATCTTGGTGGAGCCAACTCCCGGCCCCCCTCCGATTCTTGTAAGAATTTCGTCTGCAAATTTGTGAGCTGCGGAGCGAACTCCTCCCTCATCGAGGGAGACTCGATAACGCACTCCGATAATTGACTCCTTGGTGCTGATGTCCACCAGTCGGCATTCCACGACGAACTGACCCCGCTCCGTAGAAGAGTTCCCATAAGCCAGATCTTGTGCCTTCACGTCCTGCGAAGACCATTTTTCGTAATCGACTTCCGTGGGTAAGGAGGGGAGTTGTAGTGGATAGAAACTCTTGGGCACCATTTCAAAAACACCCGAAAGATCCAGATCATTCCACAATATGTCGTTAAAGATTCTGGTCAGCTCCGGAAGTTGAGCGTCAGCACCATGCATTTGAAAGTCAGCGACGGCTAAACGCGCTCGGACACCTTCCGATGTCCCGGTGCGGACTTGAGGCTCCTGTGAAATCAGCAGACTAATGGAAGTCGGGCATAAGAAACTCGAAAAGAATATTAACCAAAGGAATTTAGGTTTCATAGGTAAAGAGGACTTTAAGCTTGCTATTAAAAGAGTTCAGAATACATCACGATTCTGGTATGCGAAATGTGAAATCTAAGATTTAAGACTGTTCTTCAGCGGTTGTATTCAAAGAAAAACTCCACAATCAACCGGGTTTCACCGCCTGGAAGTGGGGGGAATCGTGATGCCTTGATCGCCCGCAGACCGGATCGATCCAGGGAAGCGACCCCGCTGGATTGTTTCACGAAATCGTTGGCAACACTCCCGTCGCGTTGGATTTCAAATTGAATGAAAACTTTTGGCGCTGAACGCACATTAGGATCGACCAGGTTTTTTTGCCAGTTGCTGCTGACGATGTCGCGAATCTGGCGAACGTACCAACCGTACTTTTCTCCGAAAATGCCATTGCCCAGTCCAATTCCTCCAGTCCCAGATCCGCTGGTGAATTGGGAATAACTGAAACTGGGGTTTCCCCCTTCTCCAAAAGGGACGACCTCACGAGGCGGCTCATACTTGGCTATTTGGCGTGGGGCCTTCTTTACGGGAGCCTCTGGTTTTTTCTCTTTCTTCTTCTTGTCTTCGATTTCGAATGCTTTGGGGTCAGGTTCGTCCAATTCTTTCTTCTCGACCTTGGAGGTTTCGGTCTGTCCCAACCCTTTGGATTCTGAAGCCACATTGGTTTCGGTCGTGATCTCTGGACGAGGCAGATTAAGTCCTGTTATGGACTGCACAATCCCAACGGACATGGCCCCACCCCCTGCGGTGCTTTCCCCCCATAAGGTCGTCTTGGATCCGAGGATTTGAGGCATGAAAAAGAAGGAAAAGACCAACACGGCATGCGTTATCAATGAATAGAAAAGGGAGATGCCCAGTTTCTCCTTCTCCACTTCAAAGATTGTGCGACGATGGGAAATCATTTTGGCATAAGAAACGGGAGCCTCAAGCAGGTGGATTGATTCCGTACCTTTTACCGCGGTTCTTGCATTGGGTCCAGGAATGGCCCTCGTTGACCGCGTGACCTCAGCATATTGATGAGCCTCTTCTAGCCCATGATGCTAGTATCGATCATTTCTTCGGTGACGAATAGGGTTGCGTCACGACATTAATATTTTCCACTCCAGCTTGTCTGGCTCGGTCCATGACTTTGGCGATCGTTCCAAAAGGGACTTCTTCATCCGCCCTCAGATAGATGATGGCTTGCGCCGGATCCTTTATTTTTTCCTTGAGACGGACCTCCAGCTCGTTAATGTTGATCGCCTCAGACTCAAGGAAAAGATGCTGTTCTCGGTTTATGCTGACAACCAATCGCTTCTGGGTAAGCTCTTTGACCGTCTTTGTCTTGGGGACACTAATTTCAATCCCGGATTGTATAATGGGCGCAGTCAACATGAAGATGATTAGCAGCACGAGAACCACGTCGACAAGGGGGACGATGTTGATCTCTGCCATGGAGGTCTGCGTTCTACCCTGCGGATTCGTGAAGGCCATATCAAACTAAGAAACCCTTTATGAAAAGGTTCTTTCCATCAAATTCAGGAATTCCAGAGAAAAGTCGTCCATCGCTGAGCCGAACTCTTTGAGTTGATGAACGAAATAATTGTAAGCAATTACTGCCGGGATGGCAGCAAACAAACCGGCAGCCGTCGCGATGAGAGACTCAGCAATTCCCGGTGCGACGGCACGGATGGTTGCAGTTCCTTCAGATCCAAGACCCGTAAAGGCGCTGATGATGCCCAGCACCGTGCCAAATAGCCCAATAAACGGAGCCACCGATGCGGTGGTCGCCAGCCAGCTCATGTTCCTTTCGAGCTTGGTCAACTCCACAGAGGAAGCTCGTGAAAGAGCGCGCTGAATCACGTTGATCGTCTTAAGGGTTGGAGATGGATTGCCTGGATTTGAATGCGGCTTGGTCTCAGAGATCATAAGAGTTTCCAATTCTTCGTACCCAGCCAGGAAGACCTCTGCCAGCGGGGTATTTCGCAAGGACTCGCAAGCGGTGCTGATTTCAGAGAACCTCTTGCTCTTTCGAAAAATGCGAATGAAAGTCTCCGAGTCCTTTCGGAATCCGCGAATGACAAGGAACTTCCTGAAAATGATGGCCCAGGAAAATACAGAGAAAAAAAGGAGGACAATCAGAACACCTTTGGCTAAATTACTTGAGGCAAAGATTAGCTTTAACAAATCGATGTCTGTGCTCTGTGCCAGTAGAGGGAGTGTGTCAAGGATAATCGAAATCAATAAGGGCCTCCGTTTTCCTTGGGCTTCATGGATTTATGTCGAATGGCTGGTGGCAAGATTGCAAGCCCACCCTTAAATGGGAAAATGGACTGCGAAGATTCTTTTGGCGAGTCGGGAACACTCTAAACTAGCACTAGCTTTCCACCATTCAGCGTCGATCCTAAGATCTTCAGCCAACTTTGGTGGCGCGACCTTATCATAGAAGATTCAAAGCGTCAACAAAACAACATCACGCTTTGTACGCAGTTGCCCGTGGGAAGGCGGTTTTCAGGCATTTGGCCGATTGTGAGCGAAATAGGATTATGTTACACTCCCCCCATTTCAACAGATGGATTTAATGAGAATAAAGACGAAGCGATGCTCAAATTTCTGGAAATTCGCCAGTTTGCCCTAATCGATCACCTGAATATTGAATTTCACGAGGGGCTCAACCTGCTGACTGGCGAGACTGGCTCAGGAAAATCAATTATCGTCGATGCCCTTGGCCTTTTGTTAGGCGAAAAGGGGTACGCCGAGATGATACGCAGCGGTGCTGAAAGAGCGGTAATCTCCGGCCTCTTCGAGCTTGAGCGGGAGGACCGCCTGCGCAGACGGTTGGTAGAAAGCGGTCTGGATTCCTGTTCGGATGAGATCATTATCAAGCGGGAATTGACGCAATCCGGAAAAGGCCGGGCCTTTGTCAACAACCAGATGGTTCCGATCAGCTTCCTCAAAGGGATTTCAAAATTTTTGGTGGATATTCATGGGCAAAACGAGCAGCAGGCGCTTTATCAACGGGACTCGCAACTTTCGCTTCTTGACGCCTTCGCCTCTGCAGAGGCGCTATTGACCGAGATTGATGGCCTTTACAATACATGGCAGGAGATATTGACTCACATTGACCAGCTCAAGAAGAATGAGCAAGAACGTCTTCGGACAATTGATTTACTCATCTTTCAGGCAGGAGAGATCGAAAAATCAAAGTTGAAATCTGAGAACGAAGACGAACAATTGGCCATTGAACATGCCCTTTTAGCCAATGCGGACAAATTGTTTCAGTTATCCCGTCAGGCCTATGCGGAGCTATACGACGCCGAGACATCCGTAAGTGCCTCCGTCAAACACGCAAGCCGTTTGTTAGAAGAATTGTCCCACGTTGACCCTCGCTGCAGGGAGCTCTTAGAACCTCTTAAGTCCGCAAGA
Organism: Terriglobia bacterium; assembly: GCA_041478005.1. GTDB lineage: Bacteria > Acidobacteriota > Terriglobia > Versatilivoradales > Versatilivoraceae > JBGOVH01. The sequence continues at coordinate 10,405 of JBGOVH010000018.1, forward strand.
ATTGCCATCGATGATGTAGCCCTCTCTTTGCGCGAGTATTCTTCTAAGATTGAAGCCAACCCCCAGCGTTTGGAGCAGGTCGAAGTTCGGATGGCCGAAATCGATCGTCTGAAGCGGAAATATGGCCGAACTGTCAAAGATATTTTGGCGTTTTATAGAAAGACGAAATCTGAGTTGGAGAACCTTCTAAAGGCGGACGAAAACGTTGCGATTCTCGAGAGCCGGATTCTCGCCGCTGCGGGGATTTATCGGAAGAAAGCCAGAGAGCTGAGCGACAAAAGACGCTCGTCTGCAACCCTTCTAGAAAAGAATGTTGAGAAGGAATTGAAACAGCTTGCCATGGAGCGGGCCAGGTTCCGAATATTCTTCTTCGAGCCCGAGAAAGCTGTGGCAGCAGACCAAGGACGCCCTCAAGCAGGCGAGACGCCCACTGGGATTGATAACATAGAGTTCTTGCTGGGCGCCAATCCTGGTGAAGACCTGAAGCCCCTGGCCAAGATTGCATCCGGTGGCGAAATTTCCAGGATTATGTTAGCCTTGAAATCCGTCAAAACCGTGGATGGTCGCGGCAAATCTCTGGTCTTTGATGAGGTCGACGCCGGGATCGGTGGCCAGACGGCCGATGTCTTGGGACAAAAATTGAAGCGATTGGCCAAAAACAACCAGGTAATCTGCGTCACGCATCTTCCTCAGATTGCTTCCTATGCAGACAGTCACTATTTCATCGAGAAAAAGGTTGAGAAAGGAAGGACCCTGACACGCGTTGCCAGGCTTGATTTGAAGGATCGAATCCAGGAAATTGCCAGGATGATTAGTGGCGAGAGAATGACAGAGAGTGTTTTGAAGCATGCTGCCGAGCTTCTGAAGTCAGCAGGAAGATGAAAGGACAAAGGACAGACAGTGGAGAATAAGAGATTTTTTATTGAAACATTTGGCTGTCAGATGAATCACCATGACTCGGAGAAGGTATCTGGAGCCTTGATCAAATTGGGGTATGCCCCGACTGAGAATTCGGCAGAAGCCGATTTGTTATTGCTCAATACCTGTAACATTCGGGAGAAAGCCAATCAAAAGGTGTTTTCGCGCCTGGGTTCCTTGCAGAAAACTTACTCAGCCAAACCCGGAGCCAAAGTTGGTTTGCTCGGTTGCATGGCCCAGATGGAGGGGAAGAAAATCTTTGAGAAGGCGCCCAATGTAGACCTGGTGGTTGGATCGAGCAGCTATTCCTTCATCCCTCAACTCATCGAGAAGGTTGAACAGGGAGTCCCCCACGTTATCGATGTCACTCAGGATATTGACCGCCTTTTTGAAACCTACACGCAGAGCCGCGAACATCCACATAAAGCCTACGTGACCATTATGGAAGGCTGTAATCGGTTCTGTGCCTTTTGTGTGGTTCCATGTACTCGCGGACCGGAGCGAAGCCGTCCGGGAGAACACATTCTTTCAGAAATTCGCAGGCTGGCTTCGGAAGGCTATCAGGAGGTGATGCTACTGGGTCAAACGGTCAATTCCTGGAAAGATCCTACCGGCGAAATTGCCTTGTTTTCTGAGTTGCTTAAGCGCGTGGCTCGAGTTGATGGAGTCCGGAGGATTCGCTTTACCTCACCTCATCCTAGTGACTTCAGCCTGGACATCGTCCAAGTGATTGAAAGCACGCCAGAGGTCTGCAATCAGGTTCATCTTCCCGTTCAATCCGGCTCCAGCCAGGTCCTCAAGCGGATGAAACGAGATTACACTCGCGAAGAGTATTTACGTAGAGTTGAATTTATCAAGGCCTCCAGCAGGGAGATCGCTCTATCCACCGATATCATTGTGGGATTTCCAGGCGAGACCCAGGAAGATTTTGAAGAAACTCTCTCCTTGATCGAGCAAGTGGGCTACGATGGCGTGTTCTCGTTCAAATACTCTCCTCGCCCGGGTACCGAAGCATTTAGTTTCGGAGATGCCATACCTGAAGAGGAAAAAGGACGGAGGCTCGCGGTGCTGCAGGAATTTCAACGCAAAATCCAGTTGCAGCGCAACGCAAGTTATGTGGGGAAGAAACTAGAAATCTTAGTAGAAGGAAAGAGCCAGAAGGATTCCAAAGAACTCATGGGGCGAACTACCCAGAATAGGATTGTCAATTTTGCCGGGCCTGCGGAGCTCCTGGGAAAATTTGCAGAGGTGCGAATCACAAATTATTTTCCGAATAGTCTGGCGGGCAGACTAGCTAG
>JBGOVH010000326.1:0-4285 GCA_041478005.1 Terriglobia bacterium
AAATAACGCCGCATAAGCGTCTCTGTTCTTATAGTTATCGAGTCCCCGACTCGATAACTATAAGGGGTGGCGGCAGAAAATGGCTGCCGCTGGGGTGGTTCGAATCCGTGGCAACTTCCCAAGCTGTAGCATGCAGGCTACAGCCAACCACCCCCGCCGGGGCCGTTGGCCTCGGCATCCCCTCCTCAGCTGAGTAGGGGACTTATGTTGCTCCACCCCGTGTCTCATATCTCTCAACCAAACCTGGCTCATCTTTGTTCAATTCGTTTGGAATATCAAGGATTTTTGTTTATACTTTTTTTCGAAATGAGTTAACAATGGAATCGAAGACATCAGGTCTCTGCAACAGAAGACGCCCTTCTCAAAGGGAGGCCGGATCATGAGGAGACGAGAGAATAGAAGACCATTCCATACCAAATCAATATTCCGGCTAGCCGAAGTAATATTCGTCCTTCAGATATTGACCCTGGCGAGCCTTCTGCTTTCCCAGGAAACCCAGAACCCAGACTCAGCTCAGATATCCCCCAATCCAGCGCTTTCAACCCCTCCCAAGAGTGGATCTTCGTCCATTAAGATTGACGTTGACATGGTTCTCGTCAACGCAACTGTCACTGATCCAAGCAACCGGTTTGTAACGGGATTGGAAAAAGAACATTTCCTCCTCTTTGAAGACAAGATTGAGCAAAAGATCACGCAGTTTAGCAATGAAGACGTCCCTACATCCATAGGCGTTCTTTTCGACGTCAGCAGTAGTATGAGCGATAAGATTGCGCGCGCCAAGGATGCAGCGATTGCTTTCTTGAAAACCGGGAACCCAGATGACGAGTTTTTCCTCCTAACGTTTGCCGACCGTCCTAAAGTGGATGAGGAGTTCACTTCCGACATCAGCGAGATTCAAAACCGCCTTGCCTACAAGGCCGCCAAAGGATCGACCACTCTCTATGATGCAGTATACCTCGGCCTGGAAAAGATGAAGCAAGCGCACAATCCCAAGAAGGCAATCCTTCTAATCACCGATGGGGAAGATACACGCAGCCGCTATTCTTTGGTCAACGTTCGCAACGCAGTGAAAGAGTCTGATGTGCAAATCTACTCCATTGGCATTGTGAACTCCTATTACTCAGATTTCTCTCAGGGACGAACCGGCCGGGCAATTTTAGAAGAAATGACTGAGCTTACCGGCGGTAAAGCCTATTTCCCCAACTCGGCTTATGAATTGGAGGACATTTGCACCAAGATCGCCATTGAGCTCAAGAACCAGTATGTTTTGGGTTATTCTTCAACTAACCCGGTAAAAGATGGTCGCTGGAGAAAAATCAAAGTAAAACTCAACGCCCCAAAAGGACTGCCTACTCTTTCCGTTCGTTCAAAGACAGGATATTTCGGTCCTTCGGGATGAGAGCGGGAATAATGCTCAGTTTGGCCTGCAGACGTCTCGACTATTGAAATCTATTTATGAAAAAACCCATTTGTATTGCTTGTGCTTTGATATTTACTCTCTTCATCTTGCCGTTCTCTGCTCAAGAAAAACCTAAGAAAGGCAAGGACTCAGACTACACCCTCAGTGTTGACGTCAATCTGATCCAGCTGCACGTATCCGTGATGGACGAAAAAGATCGTTTCGTAAGAGGTCTCAAGAAAGAGGATTTTTCTGTTTACGAGGACAAAGTACAGCAGGAACTCTCCCTTTTCAGGGAGGAAGATGTTCCTGTATCGCTAGGTTTGGTTATCGACAACAGCGGCAGCATGCGCACCAAAAGAGAGCGAGTCAACAAGGCCGCACTAACTTTTGCAAAGACCTGTAATCCTCAAGACGAGATTTTTCTCATCAATTTCAACGATCAGGTTTTCATCGATCAGGAATTCACCAAAAGCAGGGATGATCTAACCGATGCGCTCGAAAATCTTGATGCGCGGGGCGGGACATCCCTTCACGATGCCATTTATCTCTCCTTGGAACATATCCGCGAAGGCAAGGAAGACAAGAAGGCCTTGCTCGTGATCTCCGATGGCGAAGATCGCGACAGTCGTTACAAATTTCAAAGTGTCTTGGAATTTGCTCGCGAATCTCTGGCGAGTATCTACGTGATTGGTCTCCTTGATAAAGAAGGCGAACGATCCAATGCGCAGAAAAAGGCAGCCAAGAACTTGAAAGAGTTAGCTGAGGACACCGGAGGAAAATATTATTTTCCCGAATCCGTTGATGAAGTTGAGGCCATCTGCACTCAGATCGCTCACGAGATCCGCAACCAATACACACTCGGTTACAAGCCAACCAATACCAGACGCGACGGCACTTGGAGAACGATAATTGTCAAGCTAAACACAAACAAGAACGCCAAGAAGCTGGTTGCTCGCACAAAACGTGGTTACTACGCTCCCACCGAAAGCTAAAAAATCGAACACGAGAGAGTTAAATCTGATTCCTCTAAAGAACTGAATCTAATCCTAACCTCTCAATGAAAAAGAAAAGGCATTACAATCTCAGGCAAAATAGAGCCAATTTACTCTCCAAGGTCTCAGTTGTCTTCGAGGATGAGGTTGTAATTGTCGTAGACAAACCTGCGGGGTTGTTGACGGTGGCCACGGATACTGAGAAGCACAGGACAGTGTACGCGCTCCTTTTTGATCATGTGAAAAGCAAGCCCCATCCAGAAAAGATATTCATTGTTCATCGTCTGGACAGGGAGGCATCGGGGTTGTTGGTTTTCGCAAAGACAGAAAGGGCTAAGCATTCGCTTCAGGATCAGTTCAAAAATCACGCTGCGGGTAGAAGCTATCTGGCAGTAGTGGAGGGGAAAGTTCGACGGGAGGCAGGCACCATTCGATCCTATCTTGCTGAAAACGCCGCTCACCGGGTCTATTCAACCGGAAATCCCAAGAAGGGAAAGCTAGCCGTAACACACTTTCGTGTTCTCAACCGCTCTTCACAGCAAACCCTGATCGAAGTACTATTGGAGAGCGGGCGCAAACATCAAATTCGCATTCACATGTCTGAGGAGGCGCACCCTATTTTGGGCGACAAAGCCTATGGCAGCCGTCGCAACCCTCTTCATCGTCTGGCACTGCACGCGACCCAGCTTACCTTCAGGCATCCAAGAACAAACAAGGCCATGGAGTTTAACTCACCCTGCCCAGCCTCGTTCACTTCCCTGGTTCGATGAACGCAAAGTTCCCCGACATCAAGTCTGGATAGCTACTTCCCCAACCCTCTCCAAAACTCCGACAAGAAATCAAGGAACGCGCCTCGATCCGAATCCCATACTCGTGAGTAGCCTGATTCACCGTAGCTAACACGATTTCTCTCTGCGGCTAGCCTTAACTCTTCTTGGTGCAAACGCCGCGATTCTTCTTGCATTCTTTCCTTTTCTCTCTCACGGGACCTTTTTAACCCACCTCTCTGGATAAAGGTCACAATCTGCCGGAGCTCGTCTTTATCAAACCAGCTCCCATGTTCTTTACACCAATCGATAACGATGCCTGAGCAACCTGCGAAATTGACACGATTCATCAGGTCTCCACACTCTGGGCATGGAATGTACATCCGGTCATGATCACTTATTTTCATTGGCGCTATGACTGTCTTCGACTCCTCTGTCCCAAGCACAGCCTCTTGCTCCTGGTGGTCGTCACAAATTTCCTGGAATGTGTCCTTGCGTACCCAGAGGCCACCACAGTTTTGGCATTCATTTAATCGACTACTACCGATCTTGATAGCGAACATTTCCATTTGGCAGCGAGGGCACTTTCCAGGGACTTTCTCGATAAGCACTTCACGGGAGGCTTCCGCTCCGCACCACGGACAATGCTTCATTCCGACAAACATGACCCCAAAACAATCCGGGCAGGAAACCGATGCCAGAGACGATCCACACCAGGTACATCGCACACAATCGGGGAGGGCGTCTCCGCCACAATTGGGGCAGTGAAGTGATCCAACTTGAGGATTTAATTTTGCCTTGCGGCTTTCGCCTTCCTCAGGACTCTCTTTGTTAGTCGGCATGATTCATCACCATTTACAGTCCGTATTACTTTTCGGGAAAAACAAAATTCCACTTTAGCGCTCCATATTGGGTACTTTTTTTTAGAGAATTTCAAATTTGTAACTGAAACGTGCTGAGAATTTCAATCTGGTATTCCCATGCCAAGCACCCGTAGCTTGAGGAAACAAGATTTACCTGAGATCCCGCGTTTGCCTAAGTTAAGAAGTGCACGTGAAATGTGTAGAGTTAAGTAATGTCTCAGAAGGCGTGAAGGAATTGGTCGGCCCATACAGCCCTTCCCC
>JBGOVH010000139.1:0-6504 GCA_041478005.1 Terriglobia bacterium
CCTGAATAAATCAGGCCGTGCATGAGATTAAGGTTCTCTATCATCTTTCGAGGATAAACAAACATCTTTTGAACGAGGTCAGTGGTCTTATTCAAAAGATAATCCACTAGAATGGTAGAGTCCGGAAGGATGACGCGCTCTACCGAGGAGTGAGAAATGTCCCGTTCGTGCCAGAGGGTAATGTTTTCCAAACCGGCCTGCAGATTTGAACGAACCAGCCTCGCCAATCCACAGATCTGTTCGCAAGTGACTGGATTCCGTTTATGAGGCATGGCGGAAGATCCCTTTTGGCCGGGGGCAAAGTATTCCTCCACTTCTCTTATCTCTGTCCGCTGCAATCCGCGAATGTCTGTGGCGATTTTTTCAAGGCTGCAAGCGATGATCGCCAGTGCAGCCAGAAACTCAGCATGACGGTCTCGCTGTATAATCTGAGTGGAAATCGGATCGAACTGCAACCCCAACTTACTACAGATAGCCTCTTCAACTTGAGGCTCCAAATGGGCGAAGGTGCCTACCGCACCTGAAATTTTTCCGACTAGCACATTGTCGATCGCGTTCCTTAGACGCCTAAGATTCCGGCGTGCTTCTTCGTACCAAACGGTCAGCTTTAAACCCAGTGTGGTTGGTTCGGCATGAATCCCATGGGTCCGGCCAATCATCACAGTATTTTTGTGCTCATGTGCCCGGCTCTTTAGAACTTCCATCAGCACACTTACGTCTTCAACCAGCAGATCAGATGCTTCCTTGATCTGAAGGGCCAAGGCCGTATCCACGACATCGGAGGAAGTAAGACCATAATGAAAATAGCGAGACTCAGGTCCTACAAATTCCGCCACCGACGTAGTAAAGGCGATAACGTCGTGTTTGACCTCGTTTTCAATTTCTTGGATCCGGGTGACATTAAAGTTCGCTTTCCGTTTGATGACTTCAACCGCATCGTTAGGGATGATGCCCATTTCAGCGAGCACCTCACAAGCCGCCATCTCCACCGAAAGCCATTTACGGAATTTGTTCTCTTCAGACCAAATCCCCCCCATAATGGGACGAGTGTAACGAGGTATCAATACGATTTGCCCTTTTTATACACAGCGTCGTTAATTCCGTCGCACCCTCACCCGGCCTTGTGAACGCTTATCAAGCGCTCACCCCTCTCCCATGGGGAGAAGGGCTGGGGGTGAGGGGGCAGCGGCATCAGACCGGCACTCATGCGAATGTACTTATATCGCCATGTTTAGATTGAATCTTCAGACCTCAATCAATTCTGTTGCGGCGCTCTTGCTGGCAACTGTTAAGTTCTGAATGCTGAATCCCCTCGGTTCCAAAGCTTCTGTGGCTACCATGCGGGCAATATCCGGGTGATTATTGCTTTCACTTAGATGCGCCAAAATGATGTAACGTGCCTGGCCATCGAACTCTTCCCCGAAAAACTGAGCAGCCACTTCATTGGAAAGGTGTCCTTCCCTGCCTAGAATTCGCTGCTTGAGGTGCCATGGATATGGCCCTACCTTGAGCATCTCCAAATCGTGATTGGACTCCAGCACAATGACGTCACACCCTTTGAGTCGCTGCGAGACAAGCTCAGTCACATAGCCCAGGTCGGTGACGTGCCCGATCTTCAGCCCCTCGGCTTCAAGGGTGAATCCCAAGGGATCTACAGCGTCATGCGGAATCGAAAAGGGAGATACCTTCAGATCCGTCAATTGGAATGACTGGCCTGCCCTTATGTATTCCAACTTACTGCAGGAAATTCTTGGGCTGATCGCTTCAAAGGTCTCATCGACAACGTAAACGGGGATGTCTTTTTTTGAGAGCAGACCCGTTATGCCGTTAACGTGGTCGGTGTGCTCATGGGAAATGACGAGCGCGTCAATTTCTTCCATGGATTCACCTATAGAGTTAAGGCGTCTGATTGTCTGAGTTGGGTTGAGTCCTGCATCCAGCAGAATCTTGGTGTGGCGGGTCGAAACAAATGTGCAATTCCCGGAACTGCTGCTGCCCAAGACTGAGATCTTCAATGACACGCTTGCCGACCTATCGGATCCGAGCTAAGAATTTTTTTCTTGGTGAAGTCACTCGCTCTTTATTTGTTCAGTTACAGTCCAACCTTTCCCGGGTGATCTTAAAACCGTCGAGATTGCCCAATACGGTCAGGGCAATGTGACGCGTGTCAAAGAAGGCATTGGCAAGTTCCTGAACTTTTTCGGCACTCACTTTTTCGATACTGCAAATCATTTCATCTAAGGAGAAGTATTTGCCAAAATACAACTCCTGTCTGGCTAGATTAGACATGCGACTCGATGTGGACTCCAAGCTTAGCATGAGGCTTCCCTTCAAATGATCCTTAGCTCGGCGCAATTCCTCTGGTTCCACAAGGTTTCTTTTCAAGTTCCGGAATTCTTCGATAATCATGTCGACTACCTTTTCAGCAGTCTCCAATGACGTTCCGGCGTAAATAGAAAGGCAGCCAGTATCACGATAGGAATTGAGACCGGAAAAAATCGCATAAACCAGGCCCTGCTTCTCACGAATGTTTTGGAAGAGACGGGAACTCATCCCGCCTCCCAGAATTGTATTCAGAATGTAGCAAATATATCGATCTTCATGGGCGAGTGAGTAAGAAGGAACCCCAACGCAGATATGGACTTGCTCCAATTCCTTCTTGCTGCGAATGCTGATGCGACTGTGCGTGTGGGCTGGGGCATCCGCGTGGCCATTTCGATGGGTGCGAACACTTCCAAATTTATCCTGAATCAGGTCTGCCACATGAGAATGCTCGAGATTGCCCGCGGCAGAAATGATTAGATCGTCAGGAGTATAAAATTGCTTGAAAAAATCGATCACCTTTTCTCGATCAAGTTTCCCCACGGTTTGCTTGGTGCCCAGGATCGGTCTGCCAAGAGGTTGGTCTTTCCAAAAATTCTGCATGAAAATCTCATGGACAAGATCATCAGGCGTGTCTTCTACCATCTTGATCTCTTCCAGAATGACCCCCCTCTCCTTTTCCATGTCATCGATCTCGAACTTGGGATTGAGCAATAAGTCCGAAAGAATATCAAAAGCAATTGGCAGATGCTCGTCCAGTACCTTGGTGCTGTAGCAAATGGTCTCCTTGGCGGTAAAGGCGTCCAGATGCCCTCCAATTGAGTCTACCTGGCGAGCAATTTCTTCAGCGGTGCGATGGGAGGTTCCCTTGAAAAGGAGATGCTCGATAAAGTGAGCGACACCGTTCACGTCCGGAGTTTCGCTGCGAGAGCCGATTTTGAGCCACACTCCCATGGAGATAGACCGGACATGAGGCATTTGTTCCGTAAGAATAGTTAGCCCATTGTCCAGGACTTCCTTTTTAATGTGGTTCATGGAGGATTCCGACTACGGACTTGTATTGGAGTTTGAGTCGTGTGTGGACAAAGAACTGATTAATAGACTCTGGATTCGCGAGAGCCCAGTCTCACCCCAGGCTGACATTAGCCAAATTAACACATCGAATAAGTGATTTCAACCTATAAATAAATCTAATTAATTGAATAGGTTAAGTTTATTTTTCTTCTAGTTAAGGAATTTGTTATTATCCAATGAATCGGGCAGTTGGAAAGCCTTTGGCAGTCCGTCTTAAGAACCTATAAATTGTTACTTTGCATGAGGTTAGCATGATGGATGTACACCCCAAAGAGTTAATAGGGTTAACGTCGCCCGACATTTCCGGATACTTGAAGTCGATCGGTGAAAGAGCCTTTCATGGCAAGCAAATCTATCAATCTATTTACCAAAAACATAATTTTGAACTGGAACAAATCAGAGGGCTTCCAAAATCTCTCCGCCAGAAGCTCAGCGAGTGCGCTCGGATCACATTACCTAGTCTCTTTGCCTCTCAACTCTCGGTTGATGGTACCAGGAAATATCTTTTTGAGCTGTGTGACGGACAAAAAATTGAATCTGTTTTTATCCCTGAAGAAGCTCGCAATACTCTCTGTATCTCAACTCAAGTGGGATGTCCAATGGACTGCAAGTTTTGTCTGACTGCCCTGGTCGGATTTGGTCGAAACCTTACTCCCGGTGAAATTATCGGCCAGATTCTATTCATTTTGGGTAACCAGGAATCTGATCCCTCAGCCCAATCTGAATCTCCTTCATTCATCCCCAGTAAAAGTCCAACTCAAATTGGCCCAAAGTGGAAACCCCCAAAACCCACGAATATCGTACTGATGGGCATGGGCGAACCCTTGTTGAACTTGGAAAATGTAAGCAAGGCACTGCAATTAATGGCCGACCCCGATGGCCTCTCCATTCCTCCACGCCGAATAACACTCTCCACTGTGGGTTTGGCACCTAAGATTCTCGAGCTCGCCAAGGTCCCAGTTGTTCCCAATTTGGCCATTTCCTTGTCTGCAACCACAGACGAAGTCCGAAACCGATTAATGCCAGTCAACAGGAAGTATCCAATTCGAGAGCTCATGGAAGCGTGCATCAAATTCCTACTGCACACCAGACAGCGGGTCACGTTCGAATACGTGTTAATGGATGGGATCAACGATAGCGATACCGATGCTCGCCGTTTGGTAAGATTGCTTTCACGGGTGCGCTCCAAGGTCAATCTCTTACCCCTGAATCTTGGAAAAGAAAGGCTCATGAAACCTTCGCCGCCAGAACGAATCAAGTGTTTCCAGGAAATCCTCATTTCCAAGGGAATGATTGCCTTTATTCGCCGTCCTCGAGGCGCTGACATCTTTGCTGCCTGCGGGCAGTTGCATAGGGCCCTGGACCCTGTTGCATTAGTTCCTTGAGAGGACCGCTCATGGATTTCGAAGAACTGATCCGGCAGGATTTCGAGCATCTTTCCAAAACAACTGAATTGGATGTCTCCAAGGAATCCGAAGACGCCATTCTCATGCAGTCGGTGGAGGGCCATGCTCACAACGGGGCAGGCATGTTTCACAAGCGCCGATTCGTCAACATCACGATTTCTGACATTGTTACCGCCCTTGAGCTTGATCCAGAACAGGTAAAGGCGTACCGCCAGGGGCTTATTGACGAGATCTATCAATACGTTGATCTGGCTATCCACGGCAAAGCCGCTCCCCAGCTTCTAAACGAAGAAGGACAATCGTTTCTGCGAGCGGGCCGTTTGAAAAACCTGATCGTAAGTCCGGCTTCAATTTTGAAGGGACTGTACCTGGGAGGGCTAAGAGACGACAGCGAGATTCGCCGGGATGTTGAAAAAGAATACAACATCAAAATCGGCGGTGGGCGCAGCCACTTTGTAGACCTGCGGATTATGAAACACCTGAATCTCGACGGCGAAGAATTAGCTCATGAACCCCATGCCGATAGCATTGAGGATTATCAAAAAGCCGGAATGATTGTCCCGCCCGAAAAGTGCCAATATCAGGAATCCGAGTTTATTCGTTATTTTTATGTTCGCGACCGCATGGGGCCTGGTCATTCGGATGATGCGGCCATAGTGTCCGCTGGTTTGTTGTTTGATCGGGACGTGGCTCTAGGGGTTTTTCTGGCCGACGCTATCGACACGTTGGAAAAGTATGTAAAAAGATACTGTGACCAGGACAACCAACTGGCTCGTCTAATCGCGGATGAATACAAAGACCTCAACACATCCATTGAAGAAGTGCATCGATTGATCTATCTCAGCACCATCCCCGAGAAGAAGGTAGATGTCGTCCCGGACAGTTCTTTGCGCTACTTGCTGTCTATTGACAAGAAAACCAATCAGACTCTTCTGGATTGCTACTTGGCTTTCATCGAAAGGAAACCCTTGATGCCCATGGCCATTTGGAAGTCCAAAATTACCACCACTGAGTTCTTCTCTTATATCAATTATCGATTCCTCAACTTCGAAGCCGCTGAAGCCCATGTTGCCTCATTGCCCATTGCCGCGCGGTTGAGCCGCCGTGTTGGCGAGATTATGGAGACCGGGGTGATGACCATCGACCAAGGAGTATCGGTCTCTGAAGCAATTCAGAAAATGTTGGCGGGAAACAAGAACTTCCTGGTAGTGACTCAGAACGGCGGAAAGATCGTGGGTGTGGTCAAAGCTTCAGATCTGCTCCGAGTCTTCGAGGAATGAATTTTGAGTGTTGTTAGTTGTCAGAAGTAGTCACTCGTCAGGTAGCTGTCGGTTCGCTCCCCGCCTGCGCACTCAGTAAAACGCTCCAAGTGCCAGCGCCAAATCCATTACAGCAATGCCCGAGGACTGACGAAATAACCAGAGCAGAAATACGCGTTAATCACGTCCTGTTATGCGAAAGCAGTTCAATGCCAGCGTTGACTTCTTGAGTCTCATCGAAATATCCTCCCGCACTCCCCTCCGTGCTATACTGACCCGGCAAACGGTTTGAAAAAGAATACTTGAAGACGGGTCGGTGGCGCTACGAAGCCGTGCTTGACTCAAGGAGTGATATGGCCTCATGAATGCTGTGGCAGGAGATTTGTTCCTCAGAGTGCAGGAAGCGAAGGTAAACCTCGATGCTCATGTTCGGGAAATGATTA
>JBGOVH010000548.1:0-2910 GCA_041478005.1 Terriglobia bacterium
AAGGGGCGGTTTCGATTTACTGGAAACTGCTTTAGTTGCCACCAGCAGGAAGTCTTTCCCAAGAGTCACCACCACCCGCCCAGCATGCTGAGCTGCGGGCAGTGCCACAATGCTCACGGTTCAACGGCGAAAGCTCACCTGGTCGTTGCGCGGGAGCAAGCCTGCGGGTTTTGCCACGCAGTGCCGGGTTCCGTTAAGCAACCTCAATAGAAGGTTGGTCTCTTGAAGTTCTTTGAACCTTTGCAGCAACGTCGCAGAGTCGGTGTGCTCTGAACTCATCAGCAGTTCCAAGTTACGACTCATCGAGCATTTGCCGGAGGGCATTTTCATCGATCACCGGGGCCCCTAGGGCTCTAGCCTTGTCCAGTTTTGACCCGGCGTCTTCTCCTGCCAGCAAGAAATCCGTTTTCTTAGTCACTGAAGTCGTGACGCGACCTCCGTGTTGCTCAATCAAAGCAGAAGCTTCTTCCCGCGACAAGCCAGGGAGTTTCCCTGTGATGACAAATTGCTTGCCCTCGAGTTCGGCAGATCTTTTGGCCACGGACTTCAGAGTCATGTTGACACCGGCCTGTCTCAACTTTTCGATGACGGAGAAATTCTCCAAATTAACAAAAAAACGAAAAATGGACTCGGCCACCACCGGACCAACCTCGAAGACGGACTCCAGCATTTCCTTGCTGGTTTGCCGCAGCCGCTCCATGGAACCAAAGTGCTGCGCCAGGATTTGGGCGGTTCTCTCCCCCACGTGGCGTATTCCAAGCCCGAAGATCACCCGCGAGAATTCGTTTCGCTTGCTTTCCTGAATTTGGGCAAGCAAATTCTCAGAAGATTTCTTGCCCATTCGCTCGAGGTTGATTAGGTCTTCAAGCTTCAAGCCGTAGAGGTCGGCAGGATCCTTCACCAACCCTTTCTCCACTAACTGGTCCACCAGAGCATCTCCGAGCCCTTCGATCTTCATGGCTTTGCGAGAGGAAAAATGCAGCAGCGATTCCTTGACCTTGGCCGGACACCGAACGTTGACGCAGCGGCGTACGGCTTCCCCTTCCGGGCGGAAGACTTCGCCGGAACAGACTGGACATCGATCCGGCATGACGAAATCCCGTGCCTCATTTGGCCTACGGTTCTCAATTACCTTTACCACTTTGGGAATCACATCCCCGCCCTTTTCGATGAGCACGAAATCGCCGATCTTCAGCTCCAACCTGCGGATTTCATCTTCGTTGTGCAAGGTTGCGCGACTGATGGTGCTGCCGGCAAGCTCCACCGGTTCCAATTCGGCCACTGGAGTCAGAGCTCCGGTTCTGCCCACCTGAACCAGGATATTTTTTACCTGGGTAGTAGATTGTCTGGCCTGGAACTTGAAGGCCGCTGCCCAGCGCGGGAATTTGGAGGTGGCTCCCATGTCCTGCTGAAGCTGGATGGAATTTACTTTGACAACCACTCCATCAATCTCGTAGCTCAATTGATCTCTGCGGCTTTCCCATTCTCTGCAATACTCAATAACCTCTTGAATGGATGCGCAACTTCGCCAATTTGGATTCACTTTGAAACCGGACCGTTTCAACCATGTTAGCGTATCTGAATGCATGCCAAACGGGATTCGGCCGTCGGCAAAACACTGGTAGACAAAGATGTCCAGCTTTCTGGAGGCCACTACCTTGGGATCCAGAGTGCGCAAAGTTCCGGCAGCAGCATTCCTCGGATTAGAAAAACGAGCTTCGCCATTTTCTTCGCGTTCCTCGTTTAGTTTATTAAAAGAGTTCAACGGGAAAAACACCTCTCCCCGAACTTCCAGGCGAGTGGACTTCTTGACCAGATCGTCTTTTATTCGAAGAGGAATTGATCGTATGGTCTTTACATTAAAGGTGACGTCTTCACCGCGCGTGCCGTCGCCACGTGTCACTCCACGCGTCAGGAGACCGTTTTCGTAAATCAAGCTCAAACTCAGGCCGTCAATTTTCAGCTCGCAAACATAACCCGGCGAGTGCCTGGTGGAGAATTCTCGAACACGCTGGTCTAGATCCTGGAGTTCGCTTTCGTCATAGGCATTCTCCAGACTTAACATAGGGGTTGCATGCTGGACCGCAACAAAACCCTCAATGGGTTTCCCTCCAACTCTTTGTGTTGGAGAATCAGAGGTGATCAGATCGGGATGGTCAGCCTCCTGCGTTTTGAGTTCTTTCAGAAGTTTGTCAAACTCGAAGTCTGAAATTTCAGGGTCATCCAAAACATAATAGCGATGTTCGTGAGTACGAATCGTCTCACGAAGGCGCTCAATTTTTTCACGATGAGGGTCTTTAGTGGCCATGGATTCAGGGTTCAGTCATGAAGGTGGGGGAAAGTTATTCATTTTTGGAGTATTAGGCAAGGGATTTTTCCGCTTGGTCACACAAAGAAAATCCAGGACAAAATAGCGTGTGGCGGAGCGAACCCCATCGATGCGACGTGGGGCGGGCGCTCCTACGCACGCTGGATTGCGACAATTTCGCTGGTCTTCTTGGGACTCTTGTTCTAAAAATGGTGCGTAGCGCATTCTCCCTGGAAAAGGCGGCACGGGGATGTTATTGGATATGCGCCTTTCCGTCTCGAAATCACTCAAAAAGCCGCAGAGTCAGAGAGACAGAGGCCCTGCGCTACAAAGTTCTGTTTTACGGGGAGAGTATCCTGTTTGTTTGCCGCCCTCTCCGAGGGGAGAGGGCTGAACGCTTGATAAGCGTTCAGAAGGGCGGGTGAGGGGACAGTTCCAAACGGAGCATCTATTTTCAGAGGAGACTATCATGGAAATCAGCAGCAAGGTAGCCATCATCACCGGTACCAAAAGAATTGGGAGCGTTGTGGGATTGTGCCTGGCAGACAAGGGCGCAGATGTCGTCCTGACCTACAACCGTTCCAGGAATGAAGCCGAAGAGA
>JBGOVH010000402.1:0-3838 GCA_041478005.1 Terriglobia bacterium
ACACCGATTCTCCTGGCTTCCAATTGCAATGACATCTAATCGTCCAACGTTGAAAGGGATTGTTGCGTGTGTAGGACTCTTTTCTTTTGCACTTGTCGGGATTATCGGCTTTATCCAACTTCCAAACCAGGTCGCACACGCCGAAGAAGAAGATCTTCTCTTATTTTACGCCTCGTTCGAAAAGGGGATTTTGGCGGACCAGGCCGGGGGTGACGAAAATCCGCTGGCCAACCAGGATGTCAAACTGGTCCGGGAAGGCAGGAAGGGAGGGGCCATTTATCTCGAGACGGGTTCCGTACTAAGCTATGAGGCGCCCGGCAATCTTTATGCAGAGAGAGGAACCATTGGCTTCTGGTGGAAACTGGACGAGCCATTGAGAAATACTCCATTCCATATTCTGCGAATCAGTTACGCGCAGCAAGTAAACGAAGACTTTAGCTTTGCAGAGCTCTTTTGGACTGGGAACGACTTGCGCTTGCGCTTTCACGATCGTGAGAGCCAGACCCATGAAATCGTGGCTCATGGTCCAACCGAGCTGGTTTCCGGCCGATGGTTTCACCTGGCATTTAATTGGGATGAATTGGACGGGTTCCATCTTTATGTTGATGGCGTCGAAGCTGGGCGTGAGCTGGGCGAATTCCATCTGGACGCGAGCCTGGATCAAGTTGGAATTCATACCCGGGAACTAACACCCCAAGATTCCAGGGGAAACCAACGCCGGGTCTTTATTGATGAGTTTAGGATTTATGGAGTTGCCTTGAGCTCAACGGCTATTCAGAATCTGACACTGCTGGGAAGTGGCCGGGCGGAGGTGATGCCTACTACTGCCGTGCTCAATCCGGAATTCTGGAACCGTCACTGGAAGGCTCGTTTTGGATGGCAGGAGAATGATCTAGTGTCGAATCTGGTTTCTCCGGGATGGATTCGCAAGGTGACTATCTTTGAAGGGCGGGATCAGGGCAAGCGCTCCGGCAAAGGAACTGACGGAAAATCTGAAACCGGATGGCCCATGCCTGGCGCCGGCGCCGAGGGAGCAGGGAAGCAGCTGGATCTTAAAGCAGACCCAATCCCTTTTAATTCTGTGCAAGTTCAAGGGAATTTCCGAGGGCGTGTTTCCCTCTTGCGCGATGGTGAAAAACGCCTCCTGCTGGACACTTCCTCATCTGGTACGAGCACTGTCCAAGCGATGTTATCGCCTTCAGTGAGTTCGCCCAACCTCACTGTTGAGCGGCAAGACGGAATTCTGCGCGAGCTGAGCCTTTTTTCCTGGCACTCGGGACCCGCTGACGAAACTCCCGAGGATAAGGTCGCAAGGGCCTCCCCTTCCAACAGATTGACTTACCGGCTTCTGCCCTCCAGCGAAGCTTTGAATCTGCAAGGCGTATCGCGAGGCCAAATCGCAACACTCTATAACTTGAGAACGAAATTGACTCGACGCTATTTGCCTGATGACCGTCGAGCCTGGGTGGGCGTTCCCCCTGAGATATTCCCTTCCAGTGCCGCTCCATCGAACAGCAATTCGGCCAGGCTCCAACTCCATCATTTGGTGATCCCGCCTTTCTTGCGTCACACCCCTCTGGATGCCGTCCGTCTTAAGCTGAGCCTGGCAGGCCAGGATAAGCTGCCCGTAACTCTATTGAACTTGTGCGTTAAGGATCCTGTCTACTTTCAGCGTGACTTGATTAACGTAAATTTTAAGCTCCCGGCTGGAGACCGCGCCGACCTGGTGGTCGATTTTCCTGACATTGTGATGCCGGCAGGAGCAGCTTTGTGGATGACCCTGGCCAGCGACCAAAAGGATTTCGGGAATCGATTCTTAACCGGAGCTGAAGTAGATCTTTGGATGAGCGAAACGGAACAGGGACCGCGAGCTGAGCGCGCCAGAAAGGAGTATCTTGCCGACCGACTGGGCTGGATGCGTGAATCCTTTCAAACACTCAGCCAAACCAGCCCGTGGTTAATGCCCGATCTCGGCAAGATTCGCCGCCTGTTCAAAGGGACGGACGAACTCTTCCTGGTTATTAACGATATCCTTCGCGTCGATCCAGAGGAGCCCACGACTCTGGCCTATTCGGGATGGGTTAAACGCAGCACCTCTCCCCCGGATTTCAAACAACCCAGTCCGCCTAACCCTGACATTCCTCTCTGGGCTTTTCAACAACAACAGTTGGTCCAGCAGTTCAAGCAAGTAACCGAATGGTGGATGAAGAATCGTCAGCGAGCGTCCGGAGAAATGGGAGACGGCTTGGACCAGGATACTAACCTGATGGTCAATTGGCCTGCTGTTGCTCTCATGGAAGGTCCGTCGGAGCGCCTTAAGTCTTCGGTCCTTGCCGTGGTGGAAGCCTGTTATCGCCACGGCCTGGTAACTCACGGATTCAACGCCAAACTTTCCGAACCGCTGCAGGCATATCAACAAGGACTCAACCTCATCCCGCTGGCCTCGCTGCTGGATTATGGGAACCCGCTTTGGATCGAGCGTTTGATGGAAGCGACTGCCAACCTTGACCGGATCACTGCCATTAATGCGGCAGGACATCGCCACTTCCGTTCCTACTTGTTTAGTGACACCAAGCTGGTGGAAGAAGGGGAATACGGCCGAGAGGATGTCCATAGTGCGCTGCTCTGGCAGCCTGGATTAGCTTTGGCCTGGTACAACAAAAATCCTCGAGTGCTCCGCTGGATGACCGAATACGCCGATGCCTTGCTGGCTCATTGGGGAAAAGATAATTACCCGAAATTCAAATTGTCACAGGCTTTTCGATTCTTCACGGACGATGTCCTCAGTCGCGGACTGCCCCAGCCTGAAGTGGTCAACTTCCTCGCAGCCGCCTATCGATTAAGCAGCGATAGCAAGTACCTCTGGCTGTTGGATCAGCTGGCGCAGGGAGGTGATGTGGGGACCGCCGAAACGGCAAGTGGACGCTGGCTGGAATGGATTGACGCGGAAGCCAATCGCGCGGCAATTCTACAAGAGGTGCGCGAACGCGACATTTGGAATCGTAACTTGCAGAGTGATGAAACGGGGCTTCTGGCAAGGCAATTTGCCTATGAATTGACTGGTGACAAAAAGTATGTTCAGGACTATCAGGCTGCCTTGATCAAGCACATGGCTCAGAACCGCATGCTTTATGCTGAAGCCGAGCCTGCAGTCGGCCGCCTTCACTTCCCTCACCGTGCCCTTCAGCGCGCGCGACTCGGTGGTGTAGCTTCCTTCGAACATGTAACCTACCCCGGACATGCAGTCAGCTGGGAGGGAGCAGATGGGAATCTGGCGGCGTTGGTTGTGAAAGCAAACTCGACCAACCTTAAAATGATCGTATTTAATTCCTCCAAGAACTTCCTGGATCTCAGCTGCCGCATTTGGGATCTGGAAAATGGAACCTATGAGGTCATTGAAGGAACGGATGTTGACGGCGATGATCAAATTGATGTCGTAACTACACGACGAACGTTGCCTCTCAAGCGGTTTTCATCCATTCCTTTTACCTTGCGCCATCAGAGAATCACCGTTATTGAAATCAAACAGATCAAGAAGGGGACTCCCAGTTCTGAGCTGTCGGACCTGGCCATTGGCACTGAGGACCTGCACTATGATCCAACCGCCGACAAAGGAAGCCTCACCATCCACAACATTGGCGCCAAGAAATCACCCTCCTTTGTCTTGCAGGTGGAAAATGAAAAACATGTGATTGTCCTCAAGAAGGAAATAGAACCTTTGGAGGCTCCCGAAGATCTCAAGCCCAGAAAGGTGACTGTGGATTTTTCGGGCGTGCGAGTGCGTGGAACTCGGGTCCTGATTTTCAGGATTGACCCTGACAATCGAGTTGAAGAGATC
>JBGOVH010000478.1:0-3320 GCA_041478005.1 Terriglobia bacterium
CGCATGGGAATCTCCCGGAGTGGAGACATCGATCACGTCAATATCTTTGCGCTTCAAGACTTCTTCCCATGAAGTACTCCATTCCTCCCAGCCAAATTGAGATGCTGCCTTCTTCACACCTGCTTCGTTGCGACCGCAGATGACCTTCATTACTGGAACTGTGTCGCTATCAAAGAAGTGGGCCATTTGTCGATAGGCATTACTGTGGGCTTTCCCCATGAACTGGTACCCGATTAGAGCCACATTGATTTTTCGCGGCATTGGTCATCCCCTTTCATGATGAGTTGTCCGTGGATTGTTCCTACGCATGCCTGTTATGGAGTGGGACAAACAAACTAGTCCCTCGTTGAGCCTGACAGACATGTCACTCAAGATCTCTGGCTTAAGAATATGACTGGCATCGTCAAAAATGACATAATTATGGCGCAATTGATGCTGAACGACGCACTTGTATAGCAAGATTCTGCAAGGAGGGTCAAGGAAAAAGCGGGCTCTGCCTTTTCACACCAGAGATCTCCAAGCACTTGTCACCTGCAGGCTTACAGATCACCTTAGATACTATGGGAAACACCCAAATTCGCAAGCAAAGGAACATCATCCGCCGTCAAACCCGTCGACTGTACTGCGTCAAGGAAAATGGTGAGCTCTCCTATCTCAGCCTGCTGAAAAGAGAACTGCTACGGATGAAAGAAGAAGTTATGGGGACTGTCGCCACTTTTAAGCAACCTGCCCTCTGGCTTGATGGGAAGAGAATCGGAATGCTCGAAGACCTGAACTTTTGGACGGAATGTTCGGGGAATTTCCTGATGCTAGGATTTCAGCTGGATGCGAAATCAGTGCGCAGACGAGTTTTGAATGTAAGCCACGGTCCCGAAGGCAAGCTGGCAATTACGACGAATCATCTGGGGAGACCTGAGACTTTTGAGATTGTGTCTGAGTTAGAGCTCTCCTTATCCGGTCATTTCAAACAGTCTCGTCGGAGATTTCAAAAATATGTAGAAACGCTGATCCTCGAAAACTTTCCGAAAGCAAGGATTCACCATTCAGTGGTTTATTCCGACCTTATGCATTCTCTCTCTGGGAAGTATGTGCGTTTGATCTTCAAGTCGGGACAAAGCCATTGGAACGTGATAGCGGTCAATCCATGGGAAGACCCATCTACAATAGACGGTGTTCTAAGTGCGGGCTTGATCTGGATTGATATCTTGAAGACCCGGAGTAGCAGACATGCAGGGAAGTTGCTGATTATCGCGCCCAGCGAGAGGCTTTTGGTTTTGAAGAGTCGGCTCTCTTGGATTCGAAACGCGGGGAAACAGACTCAGCTCCTAGGGTTGGATTCTGACTATGACAAGCTGGCATTCATTGACATCGCCGACAGTGGAAACCTGGATACCTCCCTGACGCAGGTTCATGCCTATTCTTCGTGGAAAAACGAGTGCGGGTCAGAAAGACTTCAAAGATTGATGGGCCTGGCGTCTGGGGAAATAGAGGCGATTCGGAGAACTGCCTCGAACTGGATTTCGTTTCGGATTCGTGGATTGGAGTTTGCCCAGCTTCATCAGGGCAAGCAGGAAAAACTGATGTATGGAATCGACAAGATGCAACCAGTTCGATCCCAAGCGGACTGGGATTCTCTCGAAGCGTGCGTCTGCAGGATTCTGCAAGAACGCAGACTCGCTGCCTTGAACCATCACAACCCCGTCTACAGCCTGCAATCCGAGCGCTGGCTCGAGAGTTTGGTATTGAAGGATATTCGCTTGATTGACCCTGATCTGGATCCCCGTTTTGTCTATCCGCAGGTGCCGGCGTTCCTTGGAGGAGATCGCGGAATGATCGACATTTTGAGTGTGACCCGCGAAGGTCGATTAGCAATTTTGGAGCTGAAAGTGAGTGAAGATATCGAATTGCCGATGCAGGGGTTGGATTACTGGCTTCGCGTCCGTTGGCATCATCAGCGGAATGAATTTCAATTCAAAGGCTATTTCCCTGGGTTAACGCTCAGTTCCGCGCCGCCTGTTCTTTATTTTGTCTGTCCGCAATTCCGATATCACAGCAGCTTTCCGGTCATTATAAGACACATTCATTCGTCTGTTCCGCTGGTTCAAGTGGGGATCAATGAGAATTGGAGAAGTGGGATTCAGGTTGTTCAGAAGAGAAGACTAAATTAGAATTAAGCATGGATTGATGATCAAGATCGATTCCCCTATCGTCCATCGAAAAATTACTTTGAGCCTGGGGAATTGACCTCTCGTCATTTTCTGCTTAAGGGAAAGATCCCTTCAGATACAATTGAAAATGACAACAGTAATCGTGAACGAGATTTTGGAAATACTCCTCCAGAAGACCAGAACTCTCAGCTTGGTCTCTTGGCATCAACTTTGGAATTCGATTCTTCTCCTCATGTCATGTTTTCCCCTCGATGCCTTAAGGCACTCTTGATCCCTTTTTGTGGCCTCTTCATTTCACTTCAGCTGCGAGGCGCATTTCCACTGATGGCTCAAACCCAGGCAGAAAGCAGGAAATTTGAGCTTGTCGGAGAGGTGCGTTGGGAGGAAAAAGAAAAGGGACGCCGATGGGTCGCTGCAGTGGTCTTAAGGGGCAATTCTACTCCTTATTCCTCCACTGTTTGGACAGATTATTCAGGCAAGTTCAAGTTCAAGAAATTGGAAACTGGATCTTATACCCTGACCGCGCAGGTCCGTCGTAGAGGAGAAAAACACCTGACCATTGAGATTTCTCCAAGTTATGCCGATAAAAAAGGCCGCATTCGACAGATCATTATGGTGGAACCGGCGCCTTCAAAGAGTTTGACGCTTCGACCTGATATAGTCTCGGTGAGGGAACTGTCCATTTCTGAGAAAGCTCGCTTGCAGTACGCACAAGCCGAAAAGAAGCTGTCCAAAGGTGAAGTAGAAAGTGGGATTCAGGAGTTGGAAAAAGCGGTTAGACTGGCGCCTCTTTATGTTATGGCCCTTAACCGATTGGGAACCATCTTCCACTTGAGAAGAGAATTCAGCAAAGCAGAACAGTGTTTTCGAGACGCCCTCCAAAAAGATCCTAAAGCCTTCGCCCCACTCGTGAATTTAGGAGGAACTCTTCTTTCTATGGAAAGGTTTCAGGAAGCTTTGGAAATCAATAAGCATGCGGTTGAGACCAATCCACTCGATTCATTGGCCAACGCACAACTAGGGATGTGCTACGCGGCCTTGAGTGAAGACGACAAAGCTGTGGGTTACCTGATTCGGGCGAAGCAGCTGGATCCGATGAACTATTCCTATCCGCAATTGACATTAGCTGAAATCTACCGTCGCAGGGGACAG
>JBGOVH010000295.1:0-4563 GCA_041478005.1 Terriglobia bacterium
ACCATTGAGAGTTACCTGGGAGGCCGCCTCCCCGCCCCGCAAAAAGGATCTCCTGGCTGGATGGCTTCTTATCACAATTTTGAGAAGACTCCTTCGGATCTCGACGCGATCTACCGACGATTATTAGCGGCAGGGCCTCAAGTCGTGAAGGTTGCGAGCCAGGCCAATCATTTTGCAGACAATTTCAGGCTTCTGGCGCTACTCGATAAGGCGCAACAGGATGGGATTTCGATGATTGCTGTAGCCATGGGTGAACTGGGGGAATACTCAAGGATCATGGGTCCGGGCCGGGGTTCTATGCTAACTTATGCCTCTTTTGAAAAGGGACACGAGACTGCTCCCGGACAATTGCCAATCGATGATCTGCTTGAAGTCTACGCGGTGAATCAGATCAATCAAAAAACACGGATCTATGGCATTGTTGGTTATCCTCTCGGACATTCTCTCTCGCCGCATATCCACAACTTTGCTTTTCGCCATGTCGGACTGAATGCACGTTTTGTCCCGTTTGCAGTCCAAGAATTGGGAGACTTTGCTCCTTATCTAAGGCAATTTGACGGATTCAGCGTCACGATCCCCCACAAAGTGAAGATTCTCGAGTTTGTAGATGAAGTGGATGAAACGGTCAGAACTACTGGGGCGGCGAACACCCTGGTTTGTCACGGCAACAAAGTGCGTGCTGCTAACACCGATGTGACCGGAATCGGGAGTGCCCTGCAGCAGGCCTTCACCCAGGGAGCCCGGCAGGTGGTTTTGCTGGGAGCCGGCGGAGCTGCACGGGCTGCGGCAATGGTTTTGAGAAATGAGAAATGTCAGGTAACCGTTCTAGCCCGTGATGTCCAAAGGGCCCAAGCTTTTGCCGAGGACTTTGGTTTTCATTGCGACTCCCTGGACCAGGCACGGAAATATAGTGGGGATCTTTTGATTAATGCGACCTCCGTAGGCATGGCGCCGAGGATCGATCAGACTCCTCTGCCACAGGATGCGATTCATTATCGTTTTGTGTTTGACATGGTTTACAATCCCTTGGAAACGCGCCTGATCCGGGAATCGCAGGGCAAAGCCATTGTCATTAGCGGCCTTGAAATGTTCATTGCACAGGCTGCCCTACAGTTTGAGCTCTGGACCGGCCAGCCAGCACCAGTCGAATTGATGCGCGAAGTTGCCTTCAGAAAACTGTCTAAGACTGGAGCTGATTAAAGCAAAAGGTACGACAAGTCTACGTACTCCTTTTCATTAGTTACGATGACATGTTTGGATTCCTGCCCAATGAAAAAGTCCATTCAGGTACCTGCAAGCACGACCAATCTCGGTGCTGGATTTGACGCTCTGGGTCTGGCTTTAAAACTCTATCTCCGAGTCGAGGTCGAAGAGATTCGCAGCTCCAGACCCGAGTTTTTGCTGGAAGGAGAAGGGACCGACCAACTGCCTGACAATGAAGACAACCTTGTCTGGAAAGTCATAAGACAGGTTTTTGAGGATGAAAAACAGCATTTGCCGATGCTTCGGTTGCACATCTCCAACGAAATCCCTATCGCCCGCGGACTGGGTAGCAGCGCAGCTGCAATCATTGCCGGGATCAGTTGCTATGAGGCGATCGCCGGTTGCGAACTCGCGCAGGAAAAATTCTTTCGTTATGCCTTTCAGTTTGAGAATCATCCTGACAACATCACCGCAGCCAGGTTTGGAGGGTTTACTATCAGCTGTGTCGATGAATCGGGCCGAGTCTCCTTTTTTCGCGCACCGATTGCACCCCAGTTGAAGATTCTATTGACGGTTCCTGAATTTCATCTGGAAACTCAGAAGGCCAGGTCAGTCATCCCCAGGAGTCTGCCGCTTGCTGATGCCGTCTTCAATATTCAGCGCAGCTCTTTGACCGTGGCGGCTTTACTGAGGAATGAGTTTCAGTGGCTGCGTGAAAGCCTGCGCGACAAAGTGCACCAGCCTTTTCGCGCTTCTCTAATTCCTGGATTTGAAGAGATTCTTCGCTTGAACGAGGCTGGAATTCCAGGACTGCTAGGCATTTGTCTGAGCGGGGCGGGCCCCAGTGTGCTGGCATTTGCTGATAAGAATCTTGATACTGTTTATGAACACATCGCCTTAGTCTTTCATGAACACGGCATTCCCTCCAGGCGATATGAATTGGAAGTGGACAATCTAGGAAGGATCATTTTGTAGGGAGTTGCCCATGCCGCATTCGGCGGCGCCACGACCGACGAAAATACTATCTCATCGACCCCCCTTGGTAAGGGGGGAAAGGTGATTTGTCCCCCTTGACAAGGGGGACTTACAGGGGGTCTTTTCCCGGATTTATTCTCATTTTCAGAGGACATTTCTGTCGCGTTCTTTGCGACATTGTAGCTGGTTATTCGGACAATGAAAACTCTCACTCAAATTCCTCTCGGCACGCAGATCCTTTTCGGCAAGGCTGCCAAGAACCGGCGTCGAATTGAAAGAGCCATCTTCTCAGTTTTCGAACATTGGAATTACGAAGAGATCATCCCGCCGATTTTCGATTATTACGACGTATTTGCCAAAGGGATGGGTGCGGAGCTGGAAGACACGCTTTACCGGTTTATTGACCGCGAAGGCAACATTCTGGCTCTCCGTCCGGAGTTCACTTCGCTGGTGGCAAAGGCCGTGGCCACCAGACTCTCGGACCGGCCCAAACCCTTGCGGCTCTGTTATTGCGGAGAAGTCCTCCGATACGAAGCCCCTCGTGGCGGCAGGCAGAGAGAATTTTTTCAAATAGGGATTGAAAACATAGGAGGGGATAGAACTGAATCTGACGCCGAGGTTATCCTTGTAGCTATTGAATCCCTCAAGAAACTGGGAATTCTGAAATTTCAAATTAACCTGGGAGAAATTGGTTACTTTGCGGGTTTGGTTGAACGCATTAATTTTTCGAGGGAAGATCTGATCAAGATTAAGACCCTGATTGACTTGAAAGACATTGCCGGCTTGAAAGCTGAAATGGAGCGTTTGTCTCTTTCCGAGCGGCGTCGCCATATTATGCTTTCGCTGGTCCACTTGACAGGAAACTCGGAAACGATTGGGGCGGCTCGTCGGCTAGTCTCCAACGAAAAATCTCTCCAAGCACTGGATTATCTGGAGGCACTTTACGAGGAGCTGAAACGTCGCAGGGTGGAAGAGCACATCACCATTGACCTCAGTGAAGTGCGTGGATTGGATTATTACACGGGTACCATTTTCAAGATATATGTCCCAGGACTTGGTTTTGAAATCGGCGGCGGCGGGCGTTACGACAATTTGATCAAGAATTTTGGCAGTGATTTTCCATCCGTTGGGTTTTCATTCAGTCTCGAACGATTAATGTCATTGGAAAGCTAAATGCGAGGCATATCCAAAGAATCTCTCACCATTGCGCTTTCGAAAGGCCGGTTGCTGGATGAAGCCCTGGTGTTACTCAACAAGGCAGGAATTGAGCTCGCCCCTTCAGACCTGAACTCTCGCAAGCTGGTTATACCAGATACTCAAGGGCGCTTCCAGTTCTTCATGCTCAAGCCAGTGGATGTGCCGACCTATGTCGAATACGGCGTGGCCGACGCCGGCATTGCGGGACGTGATGTGCTGGTGGAATCCAATGCAGATATTCACCAGCCACTGGACTTGAAAATCGGTCGCTGCAAAATGGTGGTGGCTGCTCCAAGGGCCACTGCCCATCAAAATTACAGAGAGTTGTCGGCTGTGAGGATTGCCACCAAGTATCCTCGTATTACAACCGAATACTTCACGCAACGAGGTGTGCCGGTGGAGATCATTCCACTTTCCGGAAGCGTCGAGTTGGCGCCGCTGATGGGCCTCTCGGATCGCATTGTCGATCTGGTTTCTTCGGGACGGACTCTAGCTGAGAATGGTTTGGAGATTGTCGAGACTATTATGGAGATTTCAGCAAGACTAGTAGTGAACAGGGCTAGCTATCAAATCAAGCGCAAGAAAATCGCCAAGCTGATCGAACTGCTGTCGGCTGTTGCCTGAGTGGGCCGACTGGAGTTAACTCAAAGCGTCTCGTAATGCTTGTCGCAGCTCATGGATTCTGCCTTTCAACAACGGGACTTGCAACTACTGCCCTTGTAAACAGGCGATTGGTGGGTCTTTTCTTCGACGAAAGACATTTCAGTCAGGCAACCCCGGAGGGGTTTTGCAATCCAAAGGGTTGCCAGCCATTAGCCGGGGGTTGAGCGAAGCGACACCCCCGGAGGACGAAGATCAGTCGCGACCCCGGCAGGGGTCGCAGATCGTTCTGGCACCCCTCCGGGGTGCGCTGGAGTTTGGACATTTTGAAAGGTAGGGCGCGCCCGCTGGGCGCGCCGTGGACGGCCCAGCGGGCCGTCCCTACCAGGATGAGCCTGAAACTCACGTTTCGTTGTCGGTGATAACAATCCGCCAACGAAGCGTGAGTTTCGAACGTGGGAGCGGACCTCTGGGCCGCGATGGCAACCCCCAGCGGGTGCCGGTCGCTGTCTGGAGGAGGCTCCCACATTAAATGTCCAAACTCCAGGAAACGCGCCTTCCCTCGTGCGTTTCAGCGTGCGCAGAGCG
>JBGOVH010000482.1:0-3301 GCA_041478005.1 Terriglobia bacterium
ACCAATGCCTGCAACGGAGTGTTGGTTCGCGCCCGGCGGGCGGCGCATTTCTCGCGGTCTGGAGCGTCAAAGGTGGTTAACGATGGCGGCGGTACGGTTCGCTTCCAGACGGTATACATGCTCCGCCGGTAAAGGTCCTTGCCACTGCCTGGCGTATAAGCTTGGCCTGAGAACACCTCGCCAAATGCCATCTCCTCCCACAGTCCTCTGGGCTGGTAAGGGTAAACACTCGGGCCGCCTATTTCTTTATCGAGCAAGCCGCTGATGGCCAGCGCATTGTCGCGAACCATCTCTGCCGGCATCCGGAAACGTGGGCCACGCGCCAGCAAGCGATTCTCCGGATCCTTTTCGAGCAGTTCAGGCGTTACCCGTGAGTACTGCTGATACGTGGCTGATGTGACCATCAGGCGCTGCATGGCCTTGATGTCCCACCCGTTGCGAACAAACTCCGTCGCGAGCCAATCGAGCAGCTCCGGATGGCTGGGTAATTCGCCCTGAGAGCCAAAATCCTCAGCGGTCTTGACCAGCCCGATCCCAAAGTAGTTTTGCCAATAGCGGTTGACGGTGACGCGTGCAGTCAGCGGATGTGAGGGATCAACCAACCATTTGGCCAGTCCCAAGCGATTAGCAGACGCATCCTTCGGGAGGGGGTAAAGCCAGGAAGGCACCCCGGGATGAACCTTCTCACCGTGATTACGGTAGTCCCCGCGTCCCAAGACGAAGGTTTCGCGCGGCTTTTTCATCTCTTGCATGACCATGGTCGTGGGGACATGCTCTTCCAGCTCGGCCCTGCGAGCCCTAAGAGACTTCAATGCAGCGTAAGTTTCTTTGATGTTTTGTGGGGCCTCATAGGTTAGGAAATATTCGGCAAGCTTTGCCCTTTGGATGTTCAATTCGCCGTCTTCCTTGGATTCTTTCCCAACCTCTGTTTGTTCCTCATCACCTGCATCCATTTCCTGCTTTAGAATATTGACCCATTGAAAGGGCTTGCCAGCCAGTTCTGTCAGGATCGGCCGGATAGGTTGTTGAATCGCCAGATTTTCGATTTCGGCAGTCGCCAGTGGACGATTATAAATGCGCAAATCGTCCATGAGGCCCTGGTAAGGTCTGCCCAGTTCCTTGTTGCCTACCTGGAGTGTGGCGGAACTTTGGATGCCACCGGTCAGATTATCCTTGAGGACTTCGAGCTCTTTTGGCTTTCCGTCAATGTAAAGCTTCATGCCTGACGCCTTGCCCGAACCATCGTAGGTTAGCGTAAGCGCTCGCCAGGCCTCCAGCAACATTGGTGCTTTGGACTTAGTCTCGATGGCGTTGTCAGGCCAGTCGTGCGTCAAGCGAACGTACACATGAGTGCCCCTCTTCAAGAGAGGGAGTTTCTGGATTTCACCAAGGAACATTTCGAACCCACGTCGATTATCAGAATTCTCTATCTTCTGAAGGATGCCTGTATCTTTGCTCCCAATTTTGTTCCCCGTGGGGTTGACCCATACACTGACGGAGAAGGCATGATCTCGATCCACGACATCCATGCTGCCAAACTCAACTTGCGTCTCTCCGGACAATTCTAAGGCTCTGCCAATGGCCCCAGGACTATAACTCACTCCTCCCTTTGCGATCTTCCCGTGCTGATACTTGCCTGAAGTGTCAGCCAGGTGGCCATCAAGTTCATAGTTTGCCACCAGCCCTTCACGAGAGGCCTGAGGGAATGTGGAAAGTCGTGTCTTCTGCCACTCGCTTTGCAGCGGAGCCAGTTCCTTTTCTGTTAACACGCTTTCTTTGGCGGTGATTTCCTGGTTTAGCTTGTCAAGCTGGCGTTGCTGTTCTGGGGACGGAAGTTGGATCAACGGTCCGGCGTTTCCTTTGGTTCCATCGAGACCTCTTTCGGGAATGCCATTAAAGAAAGCGAAGAACCGGTAGAACTCCTTCTGTTTAATGGGATCATATTTGTGATCGTGACAACGGGCGCAACCCATGGTCAGTCCCATCCAGACATTGGCAGTCGCTTCGACGCGATCCACCACATATTCGGTTTGATACTCCTCCGGGATGGCGCCACCTTCGAAATTGATCATATGGTTGCGATTGAAACCGGTAGCAATTTTCTGTTGCAACGTTGGATTGGGCAGGAGATCTCCTGCCAGCTGCTCAATTGTGAACTGGTCAAACGGAAGGTTCCGGTTAAACGCATCAATGACCCAGTCTCGCCAGTGCCACATGTCGCGAAGACTATCGATATGGTAGCCGTGCGTGTCGGCGTAACGGGCCAGATCAAGCCATTGCATCGCCATCCGCTCACCATAGTGAGGTGATTTCAGCAACTGGTCTACTACCTTCTCATAAGCTTGAGGAGATTTGTCGGCCAAGAAGGCATCGACTTCCGCTGGCGTCGGAGGGAGTCCTGTCAAGTCATACGTCACTCTTCGCAGCAGGGTTGCCTTATTAGCTTCAGAGGAAGGTTTCAGGCCTTCGCTTTCCAGGCGAGCCAGGACGAAATGGTCAATCGGGTTACGCGGCCAAGCCTCGTCTCTTACCTTGGGAAGAAAAGGGCTCTTGGGTGGGTCGAATGCCCAGTGAGTGTGCCATTGGGCGCCCTGGTCGATCCAGAGTTGGATCAACTCAACCTGCTTGTCCGTCAAGTTTCTCTCGAAGCTTGGCGGAGGCATGCGCATGGCCTTGTCTTTCGCGCTGATCCTTTGATAGAGCCTGCTCTCGGAGGCTTTCCCAGGCACAATCACCTGATAACCGCCCCGATCCGCAAATGCCCCTTCCTTTGTATCCAAACGCAGGTCTACCTGGCGTTGCCCATCATCGGGCCCATGACAAGCAAAGCAATTGTCGGAAAGAATAGGACGAATATCACGGCTGAAATTCACTTTCGACGCCTGTTCTGATTGTGCGACAGTCACCGACTTATCCGAGATTATGCAGGCCAAGATAGAAACGGCTGAAACTGCAATGAAAAAAAGTTGGCGTTTCAAATGAATCCTCTCATGACTTGACTAAGGAATTTCCGGAGTTAGGTCAGTCCAATGAAGACAGAATCTGAAAAATGGTTTTTGTGGATAGGGAAAGAACTGACACTCGAACCGCAGAACACGAAATCCATTACTTAAATAAATACAATACAGTTCGTAGCTTCTATCGTCAATTATTTCCTGGCGTGCGGTTGTATTGGGTTAGTTAAGGGGGGAGATAAGGCGCGGCGGAGAGCACGTACCACCCATGCGAGGTTGGAGCGGGCGCTCCTGCGCACGCTGGGACGCTCTCAGGGCGCCTTCAAAAAGCTCCCCTCCTGGGTCAG
>JBGOVH010000152.1:0-6207 GCA_041478005.1 Terriglobia bacterium
ACTGGTCGCACTAAACGATATTTCTCTGCGTGTGGATCAAGGTCAAATCTTGGGGCTCATTGGTCCAAACGGGGCCGGTAAAACCACCCTTTTGAACGTCATTTCCGGGAACTTAAGGCCGGATAGTGGCCACATCCGCTACCAGGGCGAAGAGATCTTAAGATTAAGTCCAGATCAGCGTTGCCAGAAGGGGATTTCACGAACTTTTCAGATTTCGCGGCCTTTCCCCAAAATGACTGTCTTGGAAAACGTGATGGTGGCCGCCATATTTGGAGATCGGCATGAGAGAAGGGAGTCGCCTCACGCCAGGGCTTTATCTGCCTTACGATTTATCCAGTTCCCCATTGGGGAGGAAACTTTGGCCGAAAACCTGAACACGGTTCAGCTTAAGCGTTTGGATCTGGCCCGTGCTCTCGCCAGTGACCCCTGTCTGCTGCTTCTGGACGAGATCGCCGCCGGTCTTACCCCACCTGAATTGGCGGACCTAATGGAAATTATCCGGCACATGCGAGAACAAGGGGTTACGATTATTATCGTTGAACACCTGATGCGGATGATCCTGCAGCTCTGCGACAGAATAGCCGTGCTCCATTATGGGGAGAACATCGCAGAGGGGACCCCTGAGGAGATCCGCCAGGATAAGCGCGTGGCTGAAGCCTACTTGGGTGAGAATTATTTGCTGTGAGATTTGACGACAATGCGACAACATCGACTGTTTGAACTGGATCAAGGCAAAAGAGGTAGATGAGGCGAATCGACGATCGAAGAGGGAGGATAGGGGATGGGGGTCAAGTCGTTCATGGACAATAAGCGAACAAGTATTCTCGACCCTCAGTGTTGTACCATCCCCTATCCCTTCTGAATAAGTGCTGAAGGCTGGGCAGTCTTGCTTACAGTTGCACAATTAGAATCAGGCTACAACCACCTGCAGGTCTTGTGGGATGTTTCCCTGAAGGTAATGAAAGGTGAGATGGTTGCGCTACTGGGGCGCAACGGCGCGGGCAAAACAACGATATTGCGAACGATTGCAGGGTTGTTGAAACCGAAGGCTGGCCGGATTGATTTCATGGATCGCAGGATTGATGGCCTACCAGCGCACGAAGTCAGCCGCATGAGGATTAGCTTCATCCCGGAAAACCTCCATCTTTTTCCCGCAATGTCAGTACTGGACAACCTCCTGTTGGGCGCTTATAGCATTCAAGATCCTCGAAAGATAAAAGAGAGCCTCGCTTTCGTCCACGACATCTTCCCGGCTCTGGCTCAGCGGCGAAGACAGTTGGCTGGCAGCTTGAGCGGCGGGGAGCAGAGAATGCTGGCGCTGGGCCGGGGGTTGATGTCACAACCTGAATTACTCTTAGTAGATGAGCCTTCGCTCGGCCTTGCTCCAAGAATGGCATCAACAGTTTTCGATACCCTTGGCAAACTAAGACTCAGAGGCCTCACTATTTTGCTGGTCGAACAAAACGTTCATACGACACTTCAAATCAGCGACCGAAGTTATGTCCTAGAACAAGGACGGATCGTCTTGGAAGGTGGAAGTAGGGAATTCTTGGAGAACGATCATGTGTGCAAGACTTATCTAGGGAGTGGTGATGAGTAATGGGATCTTCTCCTGTGGCAAGAGCTCGGAGGCTCATCCGCACACGCCCCTGGAATGAATCGAGTCAAGAGGGACTTCCTTGCTGGGACCAATTGCCATATGGGATTTGTTTGTCACTGGCATCCTTAGGGGCGGCATGTATGCTCTGATGGCTGTAGGTCTGTCCCTGGTGTTCGGTGTCATGAAGATCCCTCACTTTGCCCACGGTGAGTTTTACATGCTCGGAGCCTACACCGCTTATTTCGTTTACGCAGTCTTTCGTTTGCCCCCTTTAGTTGCCATCCTCAGTGCAGCATTCACGGGCCTATTAGCCGGCGTGCTGGCGGAAAAGCTCATGTTTTCCCCTTTGCGTCGACGTCACGCGGAGCAATGGGTACTTAATACCTTTTTGGTTACAGTGGGCCTATCCTTCGTCATGCAGAATGCGGCTCTAGCCTTGTGGGGAGGCCAATATCGAGGCATCACGCAATACTGGCACGGATCTATACAGTTGTTTTCTGGCATGCACATCTCCGTAGATCGAGCGATCAGCTTTATTATTGCCATCTTCTGTATTGTTGGACTCTGGTGGTTCCTGGATTTTACCCGAATGGGCAAAGCCATACGTGCCGTTGCCCAAGATGAAACTGGAGCCCTCCTTGTGGGTATTGATCTCGATCAGATCCATACCATCACCTTCGGCCTTAGTTCCCTAATGGCCGCCATCGCTGGGGCCAGCCTGCTTTCTCTGAACCCAGCCTATCCGACCGTGGGTCTGGCGCCTCTCTACAAGTCTTGGTATGTGGTGGTTTTGGTGGGTCTTGGAAACATGGCAGGTGCGATCCCCGGGGGCTTCATCGTGGGACTGCTCGAAACCTTCTCCTATTATGCTTTTGGTTCGGGATGGCAAGACGTCATAAGCCTATCCATCCTTATACTAATCCTGCTGTTTAAACCTGCTGGCCTGTTTGGCAGTCGGGTCAGGAACCTTTCGAACGCCTGATGACAATGGCCCAGGCATGTGGAATTAACACAGAGAGAACCAATCGGTGGGCTGTGCTGTCGCCGCTCGGCCTGTTTCTGCTGGCAGCTCTTGGTCTCTTGCCTCTCTTTGTTCAAGACGAATACATACTTCAACTTTTGATTTCTAGTCTGCTGCTGGGATCCGAGGCCATGGCTTTTGATTTCACTGCCGGGTTTATCAACATAGTAAATTTCGGATTTGCGGCCGTACTAGGTGTAGGTGCCTACACCTCGGCCTTACTGGTCCTTCATTGGGGAATAAGCCCCTGGCTGGGTCCGCTAGGTGGTGCAATCGCATCAGCCGCTCTGGGTTTTTTCATTGGTGTTCTGACCTTGCGCCTCCAAGGTATCTATGCCGCCGTGATGACATGGTTTGTGGGACTAACTTTACTGTCTCTGACGGCAAGTCTTTCGGGACTGACCCGAGGTTATCGAGGCCTCAATGTGCCTTTGTTTCTAAATACAGCCACACGGCGTCCGTATTTCTACATCATCTTTGTGGTAACCTTGCTGACTTTTGTCGCACTGCAGTGGATAGGCAGTTCTCGAGTGGGGTTGGCATTTCGCGCCATCGGGCAGAACCTCGAGTCGGCTAGGGCTTCAGGGGTTAACCCGACTAAGTATCGAGTGATCAATTTCACTCTCTCCTGCGCCTTTGCGGGTCTGCTGGGAGGGTTTTACGCGCATTTTCTGGGTATACTCACACCGGATGTAATGCACTCGAGGCAGACTGTCGAGGTTTTGGCCCTGGCCTATATTGGTGGACGAGGGAGCCTGTGGGGGGGATTGATGGCGGCATTTGTCTTTGTTCCCTTGCTTGAATACCTCAAGCCTCTCATGGAAGTTCGCCTGATTATTTACGGAGTGCTTCTGATTCTGGTCATGATCTGGTGCCCCGGGGGGCTGGCTGAAATCTACAGCAAGCTCAAACAGCACTTAAGAATGGGGACAAGGGCAATTTTGAAGAGAAACACACCATGAAGGCAACGAGGGGGAAACCCGCTTGCTGTGCCGCTTCCACGAAGGTGCAAGCGCAGGCGTTGGCCGGCGGAGCCGTCTCGAGGTGGACACGCTCAAACACCCGCCCGTAGTACGGCCGGGTCCCTTCCGGACCCCAGCCGTCCGCGCCCAGCTGCTCCCTTATCTTTAATGCCCTCGTTACGGGGGCCTGCATGGGGCCTGCGTTTTTCACGGTTCGTTTCTCTGCACGATCGAGCTGTGGCAGCCTCGCCTACCGGGTAGAAGTCAACTGCTTCGGCAGTGCGAAGCCGACGTAGGATCCCCCGGAAGGCTGACCCCACTTCCCACCTCCCGCTGCGATGACCACAAATTGTCTTCCATCTGCTTCGTAAGTCGCGGGCGTGGCATTCCCGGCCGCGGGCAGTGTGGTTTCCCAAAGAAGCTTGCCGGTAGCTTTATCGAAGGCGTGAAACTTCCGGTCATAGTCGGTGGCGCCGATGAAGAGAAGCCCTCCTGCAGTCACTACAGACCCTCCATAGTTCTCGCTTCCGGTGTTCCGCATCCCCCGATTGACCAGTTCGGGAAATTCACCGAGGGGAATCTTCCAAACAATCTCGCCGGTATTGAGGTCGATCGCATTCAGAGTGCCCCAGGGAGGCTGGACGGCAGGATAACCCTCAGGATCGAGGAATTTGTTGTAACCGTCAATTGTGTACTTCAACTCGTTGGGCGAAGGTTCTTCGGCTTCCGTCACGACTGCACTATCCTGACCCGATATCAGATAGCGAGCAATCGCCTGAACCGCTTGACTCTGGAGACGAGCGAATCCGGGCATCCGCCCTTTTCCCCGAAGAATCAGCGTCACGATATCGGCTTCCGGGATTTTATTCCCAATCCCGACGAGAGATGGAAATTCTGGAGGGCTCCCTTGAAGATTTTCGCCATGACACCCGGCACAACGAGTCAGGTAAAGATCCCGGTTACTGGAGCGACCCTTCTGGATGAAGCGCGGGAGGAGCCGCAGAATCCAGGTCATTTCGTTGGAGTTCACATAAAGAAGACCGGTTTCGGGATCGAAGGAAGCTCCGCCCCATTCGCCACCGCCGTCAAAGCCCGGGAAGACCACGGTCCCTTCGCGACTGCCAGGCATGAACTGCCCTGCACTGCGGACCTTCCGGAATCGCTCTAGGACCGCTTTGTGTGCCTCCGGTGTTCGTTGAGTCACCATGTCCTCGGTGAAAACCTGGCGCGCGAAAGGAGGCGGTTTGAGGGGGAAGGGTTGAGTCTCTGCCAGGACTTCCCCATCCACGTCGGAAGCTGGGACTCGCCGGTATTCAATGGGGAAGAGGGGCTTTCCGTTCTCCCGCTCGAATAGAAAGATGTATCCGGATTTGGTGATCTGGGCCACTGCATCCACGCGGTGGCCGTCTCGCTTGACGGTGACGAGACTGGGAGGAGCGGGAAGATCACGATC
Source organism: Terriglobia bacterium (assembly GCA_041478005.1). Taxonomy (GTDB): domain Bacteria; phylum Acidobacteriota; class Terriglobia; order Versatilivoradales; family Versatilivoraceae; genus JBGOVH01. Next base: position 5,037 of record JBGOVH010000152.1, read on the forward strand.
CCAGACGTCATGCTTGACGGTTTGAAAATGCCAGACGCGCTCGCCGGTCTCAGCCTTGAGGGCGATCAGACAATTGGCGAAAAGGTTGTCTCCGACGCGGTCGGCTCCATAGAAGTCAAAGGCGGCAGAGCCAGTCGGGACGAATACCAGGCCCCGCTCCTCATCCACAGACATTCCACCCCAACTGTTGGCCCCTCCGGTGTATTTCCAGGCGTCCTTGGGCCAGGTCTCATGACCGAATTCACCCGGGTTCGGGATCGTATGAAAGGTCCAGCGAAGTTTGCCGGTATGAAGATCATAGGCCCGGATCCAGCCTGGAGCCGAAGGCAATTCTTCAGCAACAACGCTGCCCAGAATGAGAAGGTCCTTGAATACCACTCCGGGAGTGTAGACAGAGATAGAGATCTCCTCCGGGTCGCGACCGAGCCCCTCCCTCAGATCGACACGACCTTTCTCTCCAAACACTGGAACGGGTTTGCCAGAGCTGGCTGTGAGCGCGTAGAGAAAATGGCTGTCGACGAAATAAATTCGCTGATCTTTGCCGTCCTCCCAGTAGGTGAGACCGCGGTTCCGCTTTCGGCCTACATCCTCCCTCGCCTCGTTTGAGTTGAAACTCCAGCGGAGACTTCCGGTAGCCGCGTCAAGTGCGATGACACGGAGCTTCGGAGTGGTTGCAAACAAAACACCCCTGGCCACGATCGGGTTGCATTGTATCTGTGAGCCTGGAAAAGCATCACCAGTGTCGAAGGTCCAGGCAACCTCAAGCTTTTGAACATTGTTGAGGTTGATCTGGTCGAGAGCAGAATAGTGGATGTTATCCGGCCCACCCCCGTAAACTTTCCAATCGCGGTAGCGGGTCGAAGAAACATTTCGTTTCGGGCTCGCAGGGAACTGGGTGAATAAGACCAACAAACAGACTATTACAATAAGAGAGTTTTTGAGTGTCATGCTGTTGGATTGTTTCATGGGGAACTCAGTTAATCGGAGCAGCAATGTAGATAATTGTTGGCATGTCATCAACCTATCGAGATGAAGAGCCGCCAATCAGGTCTGGAATCTTATAATCACGAGTTGAGCTGTCAAGGGCTTTCTGTTAGCTTAGTGCTCCGTTTCACAAATATGGCCTCGTTTCATTTGATGGGTAGCCACGATCACCGCACTGTTTGAGGTG
>JBGOVH010000035.1:0-11288 GCA_041478005.1 Terriglobia bacterium
AATTGAATCTCGTTTTGGCGGATTCGTCTAATGGTTATTCGATCATGAAGCGCAATGGATTGAAAAATCGTGCGGATTTCGTGGTAGCCATCTTCCCTTTTACCAAGGATGTGTAGTCCCATATTGACCTTGGCGTAACTACGTAAGACCACCCGCTGGTATTTCACTAGACCTTGTCCTTGACGTCAAAAAAAGCTCAATCCTTGCATGCCGATTGAGCTTCTAGCGTCAGGCATTATTGAACAGGCTTTACTTCTTTTCCAACGATGCCAGCTTGATCTTCAACTCCTCCATTTTCTTCTGAACCTTCCTAATCTCTTCGTCGTCCTGGCTGGTTGCAAAACAAAGCTCCCATGCGGATCGAGCTTCCTCGTATTGCCCTTTCTTGTAGTAAACGTCTCCCAAATGCACGTGCACGGTGGGATCTTTGCGAACTCGGTCCAGTGCCTTCTTGAGATAGGTCTCCGCCTCTTCAAGGCGATTGAGTTTAAAATAGACCCACCCCAGGCTGTCCAGGTAGGCGCCGTTGTTCGGGTCTATCTCCAAAGCTCGCCTAATCAATTCAACGGACTCCTGGAGTTGAACACCACGATCCGCCAGCATGTAGCCAAGATAATTTAAGCTCTGGGCATGACTTGGATTCATCTCCAGAATTTTCCTAAACGTCGCTTCAGCTTTGTCAAACTCCTTCTGTCGCTCGTAAATCGCCCCTAGCATAAAATGAAAGGCTTCCTTATTTTTGAAGTACTTCTCTCCCATGAAAAGCGTCTTCTCGGCCTCTTTGAACTTTTTTTCCCGCTGATAGATCTGGACCATGGCCGTATAGACCTTCAAATCCTCATCAGTTCCGGACAACATTTCCTGTAAGTTCTTAAGAGCCTGAACCGACTCTCCACTTTCACTTAAGAGATCCTGGTATAAGACATTGAAGTCCTTGTCCTTCGGGTTGGCCTTTACGGCGCTCTCAGCAATGGATAACGCCTTATCGAACTGTTTTGCAGTACGATAAACATCTACGATATAGGACTCCGCTTTTAATGCATTTTCAGGATTCAGTGTCTTCAGTTCCGTGAAGTATGCAATGGCTTGAGGGTACTTTTCTAGTTGCTGTGCGATATAGCCGGCGTGCGTCAAAAAAATACTTCTATTTTGAATTTCTGAAGCCGAATAGGAGCCGCTCGGCTTTTCGGTTAGTTTGAGGAGCTGTTGAAAACGTTCTTCAGCTTTCTCAAATTTCCCCAGCTCCTCATACAACGTTGCAATGTGAAAGGAAACCTCAAAGCTCCCTACCAGGATTGAGCTCGCCTTGTTAAAATTGTTCAGAGCCTTCTCGAAATCCTTTCGGCTTCTGTAGATTTGCCCCAAACGGAAATATGCCCTTCCTTCATCAGGATCCGCTTCCAAGATTTTCAAGAATGCCTTTTCCGCCTCAACATCCTGATTGTCTTCTAATAAGACCTCAGCCAATCTCTTGCTTAACTCCAAACTATCTTCGTCGGCTTCAATGGCTTTTCGGTAAGTCTGTATTGAGTTCTTGTAATCCTTGGCCTGTTCGTAAGCAAAAGCCAGTTCGGCCAGAATCCGTGGTGAATCGGGATTAATTTCCAAAGCCCTTTTGAAAACATTGATGGCTTCCTGGGGATTTCCCTGTTCCGAATAGATCTGCGCAAGAGTCGTGAGACCCATCTCGTTTGAAGGGGCGAGTTCCAGTACTTTCTTGACGGTTTCGGTTGCCTTTTCAGCTTGGCCGTCATACCGGTATAGCAGCCCAAGAGTGATCAGAGAATTAGTATCAGAAGAGTCGAGTCGGGTAATGATCAGATATTCCTGGATAGCTTTCTTCAAGTAATCGCTGGAGGCCGGACTTCGTTGGGGCTCTTCGGACTTAATGATCTGAAAATAGATGCTGCCCAAGAGCTTATGAGCCTCTAGACTATCAGGATTTACCTTGACCGCATTCTCTGCTTCCTGGATAGCATCCCGAACTCTTCGGTGACGGAGGTAGGCGTTAGCTAATTCAATATAGAGGGAAGAAGATTGCGGATCTAACTGAATAGCTTTCTTGTACTCTTCAATTGCCTTGAGAAAATCGCCACTCTCTTCCAATACCCGGGCTTGACTGAAGTGGAAATAAGCTGAGGACTTTCCATTGACCGGAGTTTTCCCTTCAAGTGAAGTCCCTTTCGAATCGTGTTTCTTTCCCAGTGCTAAACGTGTGGAAAACATTCCCATCAACAGCGAAAAAAGCACCAGGAAGCAAAACCTCTTTTGAGAAGACAATCTAAGTATCATCCTTCAAATCCTTTATGTGAGCTGAAAAATTATCCCATGCGGTTGAATCTCAAGTCAATTCAATAGAAGCGTTAGTGTTTGAAATGACGAACGCCGGTCATGATCATTGCCATCTCATATTCGTTTGCAGCCTGGACCACTTCCTCATCCTTTACGGATCCCCCGGGCTGAATCACGGCTCGGATACCCGCCTGGGCTGCCACATCAATTCCGTCGCGAAAAGGGAAAAAGGCGTCAGAAGCCATCACGCAACCCTGAATTGGCAAGATTGCCTTGGAAATGCCTAAGCGGGCCGAATCCACTCGACTCATCTGCCCCGCGCCGATACCGACCGTTTGCCTGGTATTTGCATAAACAATGGCATTCGATTTCACATGCTTGACGACCTTCCAGGCAAAGTCCAGGGCCATGATCTCCTCGTCACTCGGGTTGCGTTTTGTAACCACCTTCCATTGATCCTTTTCCAGCTTGAGTCGGTCCACTTCCTGCACCAGCAATCCACCCTCGACCCTCTTATAGTCCAATGGATGCAACTTCTGAACCGGGTGGTACTTGATCAAACGCAAGTTCTTTTTTGAAGAAAGAAGTCCCAAGGCCTCTTCGCTAAATTCAGGAGCAATGATGGCTTCAACGAATGTCAAGACAATCTCTTGAGCCGTTTCTTTCTCCAGAATTCGATTAAATCCTAACACCGAGCCGAAAGCCGATAAAGGGTCGCATTCCCTGGCTTTCACATAAGCTTCCGTTTGCGAATTCAAAGAAACACCCACTCCGCAGGGATTTGTGTGTTTGATGATCACGGCGCATGCCGCTTCAAATTCCTGCGCGAGCTGAAAGGCGGCGTTTAGGTCAATAATGTTGTTGAATGAAAGCTCCTTGCCTTGCAATTGAACAGAATCGGGCAAGGCGGAATCAAACCCGGAAAGCTCCCTGTAAAAGGCCGCTCGCTGGTGGGGATTCTCGCCATATCTCAAATCACATACCTTCTCCAGGGTGAGCACCATCTTGGGTGAAAACCCCTCCTCAACATGGAACGATTCCTTATCCAATCGAATTCGAGAGAGGTAAGAAGCGATGGCAGAATCATAGCGGGCTGTTAAACTGAACGCTTTCTGGGCCAACTGAAATCTTGTGGCTAAGCTAAGGCGGGCTTGCTCTTTTTTCAGTTCCTCCAAAACCCAATCGTAGTCATCTGGATTCACCACAACAGCCACGTCGTGAAAGTTCTTGGCCGCCGAGCGAATCATCGAAGGTCCTCCGATGTCGATATTCTCGATAATCTCCTCAAATGAAGCGCCGGACTTCATAGTGGTCTCTTCAAAAGGATACAGGTTCACCACGACCAAATCGATGGGAACGATTCCATTTTCCAACATCTGCCTTTGGTGTTCGGCATTTTCACGGATCCCCAGCAAGCCCCCGTGAACCTTAGGATGAAGAGTCTTGACACGCCCGTTGAGGATTTCGGGGAACCCGGTAACTTCCGAGATTTCTTTCACTGGGATTCCAGCTTCCCTAAGAGCTTTGGCTGTTCCTCCCGTAGAGATAATCTCAACACTCAATTCAGCCAAACCTTTGGCAAAAGCCTCTAATCCCTTCTTTTTGGAAACACTGACTAAGGCTCTATTGACGGTTTTCAGGATTATCTACCCCCTTGTTCATGGGAGGCAAGAATGGGGCTTCCAGCCATATCCCCATTGGCCGACTTCCAGATCCAGAGCCAGATTCTGGCAAGATCATTAACGCTGTGAGAATACACTAGAGAAGAGATACCGTACAACGGGGACTTTGGATCGAGGGGGAATGACGGCTTTGATAAAGAGTCTCGGACAGATTGCTGACTCAATTTGGCAGACAAGCTGGCCCGACGTTTTCGAATTTCTTTCAAATGGTTCTTGGCGGAATCCAAACCCGAATCCAGCGCTGAAGAGTCATATACAACTAAAGGGAAAGCAGACCCGTTCAACTTCAGACAATCCAAAATAATGACCTTTTCGTAGTCAGATAATCCCTCAGAGTCCGGCAAATTCAAGCTCAAGATCATTGGCGACAATTCACCGAATTCTCCCAGCACCTCCGAGAATCTGGGCCTTGAATGGAGCATTCGCTCTGCCAGACTCATCTTGTTGAGAACCTGGGTCTCAAGCTCAATCCTTGCCTGTTGCGGCAGAAAGCCGTTGCTGGAAAAACGCTCCGCCCCTTTTTCAGCGGCTGAAGAATTCTTGGCAAAAAGACGCCGAAATGAATTTGGCATGGATAATGCTGCTCGCTCTGCAATTTGAAAGGCAGTTTTCTTGGGGAAATTGTCGGAAAGAAAAGTATCTTGAACTCCAGGGCTGGTTACCAGGAAGAACGTTGGGACAAGAAACCTGGAAAGCTTAAAACCAATTTCTTGAAGCATGGAGTCACAAACAGAGGGGGAATTTTGAATTATGCCCGTCCTCGACCTTCGTCATTCCTACTTTACGTCTTCCCCTTAGCTGTCAGCTTGACTTTTCCGCCTGCAACGGAAATCACGTAACAAACCGATTCACACTTAAATTGGTCTTTTAGCTTTGCGGTTTTCTCAGCCAAAAATCTCTTGAAGGATTGAAATTGGAGGGCGTCGGGCTTTTCGCCACATTCCCTTTTTGCCTCGACTAGACTTTTGAACAGATTTTGAAGTTTTTCCTCATCCTCTTCCGGGTTGCTGCAAACCAGCTGACAAATCGTACGATCACCTGCGGCTTGAGCCTGGCTCGATGCCTCTGATTCCGGGGATGAAAGAGTAGCAAAGGCGGGTCTGCCCTCCTCTTTGCTCTTAATCATCCTACGCCAAAGATCACTATAAGAATGAAATTTGGCGACGAGCGTGTTATAGCGAAAACGCTGGGCAAATGTCATCTTCCCAAAGTCTCCGTACTTCTTAATTATCGCCTCCACTCTCCAGCGAAGATCAAACGGGATCTTCTGCGAACCGCCGTTGAAAAAAATTTCATACTCGATCTTCAACCGGCGAATTCCGTCCTCGAGATTGGTCAATTCTTGGTCTACGTCCATGACAAATGCTGTCCTAAATGTTCTAGCCTTTCTATTTCATTGGGATATTATCTTTGCAAAATGAGCGGGTCAACCTGAAATTTGCACGGCCCCGTCAAAGTCCCGCAAGTGATCGAACTGCGATTTGGCCCTTGCGGACGCGCGGGTTACCGACATGCCCTCCGGCCCGTACAGCAGCCCGACCGTCAAGGAGGGTGAAGAACTTTGACGGGGCCGTGCTAAAATTTGACTGTTTCCGCTCGTCTGTGGTGAAATTTGAATAGAAAAGACTTCAACCAATATGAGTCAAACTATAAATCAACTGCGGCGCAATATCCCATCAGTGGATAAACTTCTGGAAGTTCCCGCAGTTCTGAATCTTACCGCCCAGACCAGCCGTCCTTTTGTACTGAGTCTGATTAGAAAGGTTCTTTCTAGATTTCGGCAGGAAATCGCGAATGGAGTAGAAAAAGGTTTGCACAACTTGGATGTCTCTGAAATCGTCTTGAGACAAATTCAGCTTGAATACCAGCAATGGACAGAGCCCACACTGAAGAAGGTTATTAACGCCACCGGGGTGCTCTTGCATACTAATTTAGGGAGAGCTCCTCTCAGCCGAATCGCTATAGAACGAATTACAGAGGTTACGGCAGGTTATTCCAATCTGGAGTTTGATTTGGAGCAAGGAACTCGTGGGAAACGTGATGTGTTTGCTGATAGATGGCTGCGCGAAATCGTGGGGTGCGAGCGAGCCCTGGTTGTCAATAATAATGCTGCGGCTCTCCTTCTGATTCTCAATACGCTGGCGGAAAATGGCGAGGTCCTGGTCTCTCGGGGAGAACTCATTGAAATCGGCGACTCTTTCCGGATCCCCGACATCATGCGTAAAAGCGGGGGAATCCTAAGAGAAGTGGGTACGACCAATAAGACCAGGCTTTCGGACTACGCAGACGCCATTACAGAACGAACCCGGCTGATCCTGCGAGTCCATCCGAGCAATTTCCGGATTGTGGGCTTTACATCCAGACCCGCTCTGGAAGAACTCCTGGAACTTTGCAATGAAAAATCTCTCCCTTTTTTGGAAGACCTCGGCAGTGGCTGCTTGATTGATTTGAAGCCTTTTGGGATCGACGATGAACCCGACCCCAAGACAAGCCTGAAGGCGGGTGTCCCCCTGGTTTGTTTTAGTGGAGATAAGTTGTTAGGTGGGCCTCAAGCAGGGATCATTGCCGGAAGGACAAGGTGGATCCAACCTATCCGGCGCAACCCTTTGTTTCGAGCGCTGCGGGTAGATAAATTAACCTTGGCGGTTTTGGAATCCACCTTGATTTCCTACCTCAAACAGCGTGAAGCTGATGAAGTTCCGGTAGCCCGGATGATTCACGAATCACCTCATGCCATTGAGGAACGCGCTCGATCCATTTTAAGTCAACTTCCTATGAATTCTCTTAGCCTTGAAACCAAGATAATTGATGGCCTCTCGAGGATCGGTGGTGGGTCGACGCCGCAGCACGGCATTCCTACAAGAATCATCTCCCTTGCAAGTTCGCATATGTCTCTCAACACAATGGAATCTCGCCTGAGGAAAGGCACTCCCCCGATCCTTGCTCGCCTGGACAATGATCGTCTGCTGCTTGATCTTCGCACTGTATTTCCTGAGGACGACGTCCATATTCTTGCCGGACTGAAACGCATGCTGGATGTGAGTACATGACTTGAAAGCAAAGCCTTCTCTGCGTGACACGACTCTGTTTCTGTCAGAACCTTTTGAGCCTGAAGGCAGCTGGGACGTGATTCAAGTTAGTGTTGCCAGCGGGAAAGGGAAATAGGTCTGCCCACAATCGCCGACTCAATGTCAGAGTTTTATTGAAGCATTTGTCAAGGTCGGGGCAACAGGTGCTTTTGGACCTTCCCAAGCGCCGTCCTGGGTAACTTTTCAACAGCGATGAAGGCCCGAGGAACCTTAAAAGACGCCAGCTGGGCCCGACAGCGGACTTCAAGTTGCCTCGGGTCGAAGTTCCCTCTTGGTACGATGTAGGCGACTGGCAATTCTCCTCGCACATCATCCTTCACACCCACAACAGCCACTTCTGCCACCTCAGGCTGTTCCAGAAGAACCTCCTCAATTTCACGCGGATAAATATTAAAACCAGCGGATATGATCACGTCAGTTTGACGCCCCCGCAGCATGAAGTAACCATCATCAGAGCGAACGGCAAGGTCGCCGGTGCGGAAATAGCCATCAACAAACGCTTCTCGCGTGGCACTCTCTTGTCGCCAGTATCCGGCAAAAAGGGTTGGACCTTTTATGTAAATCTCACCTGTTTCTCCGTCGCTGACTGGATTTCCTAGGGGATCCAGCAACCGTATGGAGACACCCGGAAGTGGGACCCCTACTGTGCCTGGGCGGCGTTCTCCAATATAAGGATTGCTGGTGTTCATGAGCGTTTCGGTCATGCCATATCGCTCGAGAATGGTGTGTCCAAAGCGTTGACGGAACTCACTGAGCACGTGAGCTGGCAGCGGAGCCGAGCCCGACACAAACAGGCGCATGAAACCCCCAATCCGATTCGCCAGTGTGTCATTTATTTCGAGGAGGCGGGTGTACATTGTCGGAACTCCGAAGAAGAGTGTTGGACGAAAATCGGAAAAAACCTCGGCCGCTTTTTGATGTTCGAACCTTTCCAGCAAACGCATACGACAACCTGAGATCAACCAGCAATGCAAACCATTGCCAAGTCCATGAACATGAAACAAAGGAAGTGGTAGTAACAGGCGGTCTGCTTCCGTGATTTGCCAGCAAGTCAGTAGATTTAGCGCGTTGGCTGCAAAATTGTTATGGGTCAGGATGGCGCCCTTCGAGATTCCCGTGGTTCCTGAAGTATAGACAATGGCAGCAGGAGTGTCCCCGTCCAGCCGTGTATTCAATGAATGCGAAGGTTGCTCAGCGGCAGCCCGCTCGAGTGCTTCCACCTGCCAGAGGATTACACTCTCTGATACAGGGCTTGGAAATTCGCCGGCTGTTACCACAGCGTGCGGCTCTGCATCTCGAACAATATGCGCAGTCTCCCGCTGGCGATAAAGAATGTTGATCGGAACAAAGATGACACCCGTCTTTAGGCAGGCGAGGAAGAGATCAATGAGCTCGAGTGAATTGGCCAAGTAGGCGCAAAGGCGGTCTCCAGCTTTTAGCCCACGCTGGAGCAGCTCCCATGACATTCTATTGCTTCTTGAATCAATCTCACCAAAGCTGTAAGTGTTTGCTTCAAACTCGAGACCGACGGTGTCCCGGCGGCCAAGGAAGGAAAGGTTGAACAGGTCGATTAAGTTCATAATTCGATATTTCCTTCAAACGTTTCGGTGGCAAGAAGTGTCGATACCACTGAAATCAGAGCCATCACTGCCACATAGGTGGCCACGGCGGAACTGCCAAACCTCGCCAACAACGCCGTAGCTATCAACGGAGCAAAACCACCAGCAAACACCGAAGAAAGCTGATAGCTGAGGGAAACGCCGGTGTAGCGGACCCGGGTCCCGAACAATTCGGAGAAAAATGCTGCTTGCGGACCGTACATTGCATCATGACCAAGGTTAACACCGAGTACAATGGCTAACCAGATTAGACTCGATGAACGGGTGTTGAGAAGCCAGAAGAAAGGGAAGGCAAAAAAAAGTGTAAAGAGAGCCCCACCCAGGTACACGGGGCGCCGGCCAATGCGATCTGAAAGCGCGCCATAGGCCGGGGTAGTAAAAAGCCCGATAACGGCAGAAAGGATAACACCGGTCAACAGAGTGCTTCTCGGCAGCTTAAGATGAGCTTCACCATAGCTCAGAACAAACACAGTCAGGATGTAGAACGTCCCGTTTTCGGCAAAGCGCATGCCTATTCCGAGCAGGACGTTTCTGGAGTGCTTCTTTAATACATCGACTATAGGCCTGTGAGACTCACTTCGGTCTTGCTTTACCTGAAGGAAAGCCGGGGTCTCCAGAATTCGCAGCCGAACGAAAAGTCCGACTCCGATTAAGACGAAACTGAGCAGGAAGGGCACTCGCCAGCCCCAAGTCAGGAATTGCGCTTCAGAAAGAGTCGAGGAGAAAAAGCTGAAGACCAGCGTAGAGAGAAGCAATCCGGCAGGAACTCCCATCTGTGGCCAGCTTCCATGGAAACCACGATTTTTTCCAGTAGAGTGTTCAACAGCCATTAATACGGCGCCACCCCATTCGCCTCCAACCCCGATGCCCTGCGCAAAACGCATCACTACGAGCAGAGTTGGCGCCATAATGCCAATAGTCTCGTACGTAGGCAGAAGCCCAATGACAAACGTCGCGATGCCCATGATGAGCAGCGAACAGATCAACATCGACTTGCGTCCAATGCGATCTCCGAAGTGACCAAAGATCACACCGCCAAACGGGCGTGCAATAAATCCCACCGCAAAAGTGCCAAACGCTGAAAGGGTCCCGGTGAGAGGGCTTACGTTGGGGAAGAAGAGCTTGTTGAAGACCAGCGCCGCCGCTGTCCCGTAAAGGAAAAAATCGTACCACTCAATGGTCGTTCCAATGAAGCTTGCCAGGATTACGTGTCGGATCGATCTGGTGCCCACATCTTGATGGTTTCCCGGCGTCTTCATTGACACTCGTTTCCTCCCAGGGACGTCTCAAGAGCCAAAACCTGTTCACCGTCACGGTTCAAGAAATTCGACCGGATTATATTGTGATGAGCATTAACAAAGTCAAGACTACAGATTTGCATGCTTGGCCAGATTATTGTTCCGGTTCAATCGAACGAGATAACTTCGGCTCTCATGAATAATTCGGGTTAAGATTGGGTTGAGATCTAGTCGAGAGCTCCTAAAGATCGGCCCTGATCAATACGACATGAAAACCTATCTCACCGGAGTATTGCTGTTTCTGGTCATAGTCGACTGCCTGATTCTCTTTCTCGCTCAGGGTCGATATCCCCTGGATGTGCCGTTTTTGTCTACCTTTGCATGCCTAAACATCTACCTTGGCTTGTTTCTCGGGTTAGGTCACATAGAATTTCAAGATCTTCTGAGAAAGAGTATTCAAGAGGACTCACGTCGCATTCTTCTATTTTTTGCAGCGCTCCTGCTCCCGTACCTGATCTATGTTTTCGGGACTCAGTCTTTCAGCTGGCTTCCCTTTCTGAAGCTGTTGTCGTATATGGCATTACCCACAATGGCTTACTGGACGCTGAAAGAACGCTCGAATCAGCTTCACTGGCAGGATGTTTTTGTAATTCTGGCGCTCTGGTTGCCTCTGGATTTCCGCTGGATGCGGGATGTCTGGATATGGCCGAAGAATTCTCTCGCCTACTCGTTCAATAGCTTGCTGGCGACCTGTCTGGGTGTGTACTTGTTTGTCGTCGTGAGGCAGTTGGATCGGGTAGGGTATCGGTGCCAATTCTCGCGAAAGGACTGGGAGGTTGGTCTTCAGAATTTCCTGCTCTTTTCCCTGGTCGGAATTCCGATAGGCATTTCGACTGGCTTCATTGCGGTTTCCAAGCACTTTGCCACTCCGTGGGAAATGTTGCTGTCGTCCCTGGGAATTTTCATATTTATTGCCGTCCCCGAAGAACTCCTTTTCCGTGGAATTCTTCTCAACTTTGCCGAGAAACTCCTGGCCAGGCCCACACCAGCGCTTGTCCTGACTGCTCTGATCTTCGGGGCCTCCCATTTGAACAACGGCCCCAAGCCGGATTGGCGCTATTTTCTTCTAGCATCGATAGCTGGGCTGTTCTATGGAAATGCTTATTTGAAAACGCGAAAACTCATGGCTCCTGCCATTGTTCACACTCTGGTGGATACCGTTTGGAGAAGTTTCTTCCGATGAAAGTTGCCAAATTTGCCCGCCTGGCTATCATCCTTGAAGTGGCTGTCTTGTATTTTCTGATTCAGGCATTTATGTGGCGATGGCAATTTACCCATCCCGGGTTGGCCTGGCCCTTATTCCTTTTC
>JBGOVH010000416.1:0-3770 GCA_041478005.1 Terriglobia bacterium
GGTCTGAGCTACTACGAGACGGTCAAACCACAATTGGAGTTTCCGGTGCCGGCCTCACTCCCGTCTCTTCTGGTTCGTGGCCAGTTCGAACTTGAGTTGTTCGCCGGTCAGGAGCTGGTTTCACACAATGATTATCCAATCATTCTGGCTGATCCGAGGTGGTTCCGAACTCAGCCTGATGAATCCCTCTCCGTCCTCGCTATTGGGGAAGGTTTGACGTTCCAGGAAAGCTTGAGCCGGCTGGGCATCAATGCAACGAGGCAAGCCGGGTTGTCGTGGCGTGATCTGGACATCGGAACTCTGATCATCATAACCCCGTCAGTGGATGCAAAGACTCTCGATTCCGGGAAGAAGGATCTGCTCAGCTTTGCAGAGCGCGGTGGAGTTGTGCTGTTTCACGACGTCTCTCCAACACAAGCGGAGTTGCTCGGCTTGCGTACAGAGGCAATCCACCTACATTTCAAGCAACACATCTGGGATACGCCAGCAGGTCCCTGGGGTGCCGAATATGTCAATCTCGACAGGCATCATCCTTTGGCGGCAGGCCTCGATCCTGTCTATGACATGCGATGGTGGAACACGATGGATGAATTGCATCCGCGAGTCAGCGATCGAGTGCTGTCAACTCCGGATGGTCTGAGCATCCCGACTTCGATCTTTGAAGCCAAGGCATCTTCACTGTGTACTTACGTTGCTCCTCACGGCTATTACAATGCGCCGTGGGATTTTAAGCGGCTGTTTGAGCGAAGCGTGCTGATGGAGAGTCGGATAGGAAAAGGTCTGATCCTGGTTTCGACGATACGTTTGGCTCCCGATCCGATCTCCCTGCGCTTTCTTTTGAACCTGATCCGTTATTGTCAATATCGTGGAGAAGAGGCCCAACGCGTGCGCTACTTTTAGCCAATCCTCCACCAAGGAGGAACCATGAAAAACCGTGGCATTCTTGTTTTCTCGCTGATCCTTGTGATAAAGCTCCCGGTACCTGTGACAGCCGGTGGCCAAGCCCATGAGGTCTTCCAGATTGGAAAGAAGGACCAGTCTTTCACGGAGTTTGCCCGGGAACGGAAGCCTGGTCAACCGGTCGTATACCGGGCTGGTCGGTCATCAGCGGCAACCGATTGGCCCGCTTATCAGCCGGGAACGTTTGATTACCAGGTATGCCGGAGCACAATGGAAAAGGACTGGGTTTCTTTGAACCCTGGCTTATCCGCGCACCTCGCCAACGATCCCGCCCCGGTTCCCTTCCAGGTTGTTTTTTCCCTTTCCTCATCGCCAAGAGGAAGGTTCATTCTTCATCTTGATGCCATCCTTCGATATCGGCGTCCTGCCGCGCCGCGCTATGCGGTTGAAATCAACGGAAAATCAGGAGGCTATCAATTAGCTCCTCGACCTGCGCCGGAACTGTGGTGGCCGACAGGGGGAGAGGCTGAGGGGGGAATTCAGTATATCGGCTATGAATCCTTAGACATGGTATTGCCAGCCTCCGTCTTCCAGCGCGGAACCAACACACTCACAGTGCGGTGTATGGACGGTTTTGGAATCTACTACGACTCCCTTTCATTAAGCAATGAGCCCGCAGTTGCTGTGCCCCTGGTGGTGGGAGCGTCCCTCGAACCCACTATTTTTTACAAGAACCGCAGCTCAGGGATGATTGAGTTGGGGCGACTGAAAATGCGCCTATCGCGCCCGCTTGAACACGCCAAATTGAAGGTCACAGTTGGCTCCACTCGTGTGGAGAGGGAAATTAGCCATCCCACTTTCGGAGATGTCGAGGCTGCCATCGAAGTGCCCGCTTCCGATCAAACATTTCCGGCCACGGTGTCGATTGCGGGGACGAAGGAACCCATTTATCGCGGAAGTTTTAAGCCCCGGCGGCGCTGGCAAGTCTACGCCCTCCCCATGGAACAAGCAGACTTCGGATATAACGATCTGCCTGCGCGGACGCTCGAATGGGAAAACCGTTTCTTGGATAAGGTATTGGAGATCGAGAAAGAGTACCCCTCATACTCCTTCACGCTGGATGCATCGGCCAACCTTGAATCCTATTTGGCAACTCGTAAAGGACCCCATGGGAAACAGCTGCTTGATTATTTGCGCAGTGGGAAGTTTGGGATCAACGCGCTTTATGAGAACTTCTTCACCGGATTGGCGACCCCAGAGGAGCTCATCCACATGCTTGAATACGCTTTGCTGGCAGGGCGGCAATACGGTTTTCCCGTGGATGCTGCCTCGCAGACGGATGAGCCTTCCGTCGCCTGGGCCCTGCCACAAATTTTAGCGGAGGCCGGGATCAAATACTTTTCAAATGGGAGCGATCCGATTCGTGGGCCTCTCAATCCGATTGGCCATTTGAATTTTCGTTCGCCATTTTTCTGGGAATCGCCCAACGGCGCCAAAGTCCTGGTCTGGAGCGCCGTGTCCTATACCGGGGTGGATGACATGACGTGGGGAGGATGGAACGCGGAGGCTGTCCGAGCTGGCAAGTATAGCCCCTCCCTCCTGGGGCTGGAGCAATCATTGCCTTTATTCCTCTCGCAGTTCGAGCGCGAAGATTTCCCGTTTAATGCCGTTCTTCTCTATGGCCTGCACAACGACGAGATCCCGATTCGCCACTATGGCAGTGCGGATGTCATTCACCAGTGGAACCAAGAATATGCATATCCAAAGATCATTCCGGGAACGCAGCGTGACTTTTTCAGTTATGTCGTCGAGCATTTTGGCTCGCAGATCCAGACCTACCGTGGAGACGGTGGCGCCTACTGGGAAGATGAGGTCGGCGCTGATGCTGCCATCGGCGCAATGATTCGCATTTCACACATGCAAGTACTTGCCGCTGAAAAATTCGAAAGTGTTGCGAATTGGGTCAAGCCTCTTCTTCACTTTGATTATGAGCCGTTTCTGGACGCGTGGAAAAACATCATGCTGGCTGACTGTTATGTTTGGAGCGACGCCACTTCGTTCAGCAAACCTTACAGTTATCGCACCCGGTATGGAGAAGCTGCTCATCGCGCCTGGGCTGCCGCTGCCCACCAACAGTCCTGGGATCTCCGGCTTGTCGCCATGGACAAGATCTCAGAACTCATCCAGTCAGATAAGGTGGGAGCCGTGGTTTTCAACCCAGAGAGCTGGCCGAGGAGCGACTTCTTTGACTTCGAGCTTGAACCCGATGAAACCCTCTTGGACCCGGCTAGTGGTCAGCCCATTCCATGCGGCTCGATGAGATCGCTCAATGGCTATCAGGAGGTGCGATGCTGGGCCATCGACGTCCCGGCAATGGGCTACAAGTTCTACTCCACAATGAAAGGGAAGGTCCCCGCAGCAGAACAGGTCAAACTGGAAAGTTCCGCTCCCTCCGTCGAGGGAAAGTACTATCAGTTGAAACTCGATCCACACACCGGGGCAGTTGTCCAACTGACCGACAAAGCCACGGGACAGGATCTTGTGAGAACCGGTTCCGGCTATGGAATGAACGAATACTTGTATGTGACAGGAGGTGATCCGGGAGCATTCTTCAGCGGTAGTAACAATGACAATCGACTTCTAGCTGCCGATGCTACTCTCCCCATACCCCAGTTGACCCTCAACCGGGCAGCTGTAACGGAACCCCCGCAGGCGCAGCATTTTCCATGGGGAACTGTTATCACGATTCGCAGCCGAGCTCTCAACACGCCCGAGATCACTTCGACGATCACGCTCAATGACGAAAAGAAGCTGATAAGCTTCCACAACGAAGTCCAGAAGATCGCTACTTTGAAGAAAGAAGGGGTGTA
>JBGOVH010000481.1:0-3302 GCA_041478005.1 Terriglobia bacterium
AGGTGCGCTGTCCCGATACTTTGATCTCTTACCCATTCTTGATGTTCACTTGAATCGCCCTCTTTTTCGTGAAGCACCTTGATCCATGATGGAACAGGCAATCATCAAGCGGCGACTGGCTGAGTTGCAGAAAAATCTGAAAGCCCTGCAGGATCTTCAGCCCCTGGGCTTTGAGGAATTATTTCGAAGTACAGAAAAGATCTGGGCTGTTGAACACGGCTTGCAGATCTCGATTCAAATTGTTCTTGACATAGGAAATCATTTGCTTGCTCAACGGGGAGAGAATGACATCAATGACTACGCAGACATCCTGACGCGGTTGGGAGTCGTGGGGATTTTACCGTTGGAATTCAGTCTGAAGATCAGGCAGATGGCAGGGTTCAGAAATCTCTTGGTCCACGAGTATGCTCAGATAGATTTGAAAGAGGTACATCGGGTGTTGCAGGAGAATCTTTCTGATTTTGAAACGTTCGGAAAGTGCGTCGAGGTTTACTTAGCTTCTCAAACAACTTGAGGGATCATGCATCCTTTCGATGGCAAACTTGCATCTTAGATCGGCAACGCGGATTCTGAAAACCTGGAGCATGGCATTTTCATCTTACTAATAGCTGTGGGGACCCACAAATCCGGACAATCTCCAAAAGAATATAAAGGTATTGACTGAATCACCGCCTGTTCTATAATTAGCATGTGTTCATGCAACAGATGAGTCCTTCCCAAAATCATAAACATTCACAAGGTTCGAACATGAGATACCACGCAAATCTAAAGAAGTCATTCGCCTCAATCATGGTAATGATTTTGGCTTTTGGTGTTCTTCCCACTCTAGCCGACAAGAAAAAAGACAAGGATCGTGAAAAATCCCTGAGACAAGAAACGTCCGACCAGTTTCTCAAGAAATGGATGCAGCAGGATGTGGTCTATATCATCACGGATGAAGAGAAGGCGGCCTTCAAGCGCTTAACCACGGATGAGGAGCGCTATCAATTTATAGAACAATTTTGGTTACGAAGGGATCCCTCGCCGGACACAATGGAAAACGAATTTCGCGACGAGCATTATCGACGAATTGCTTATACCAATGAGCGCTTTGCCTCAGGCAAGCCAGGTTGGAAAACGGATCGCGGAAGAATTTATATTACCTGGGGCCCGCCCGACCAAATTGAGTCGCACCCTAGCGGTGGAAGTTACTTGAGGCCGCAAGAAGAAGGCGGCGGTACCACCAGCACTTTCCCATTTGAGACGTGGCGCTATCGTTATCTTGAAGGGGAGTCTTTAGGGAATGAGGTTATCATTGAGTTTGTGGATCCAACGATGTCCGGCGAATATAGAATTTCCCTGGATCCGGCTGAAAAGGATGCGCTGCTTTATGTTCCTAATGCCGGGTTGACAGATATGGAGTCCATGGGACTGGCGAGCAAAGCAGACCGGTTTAGCAACACCGATGGAACCCGCTTGGGCCGGTCGTTTGGAAGCCGGGGCATTCGCTACAATCAATTTGAAAGGTTGCAACAATACGTAGCGTTGCAGCGCCCGCCGCAGGTTAAATTCAAAGACCTCGAAACGGTGGTCAACACCAAGCTCTCCTATAATCTCCTTCCCTTCAGCTTTCGCACCGACTTTATCAAGATTACCGAAGACACCGTCCTCACCCCTGTTACCATCCAGCTCAATAACAAAGACATGACCTTTCAGAACAAGGAAGGCATCCAGCGCGCCGCCGTCAATGTTTACGGAAGGATTTCGACCATCACGGGACGAGTGGCCCAGATCTTTGAAGATGTGGTGACTCAGGATGTGCCAGAATCCTTGTATAAGCAAACCCTGGAAAGAAAGTCTCTTTATCAGAAGGCCGTCCCATTGCGTTCCGGTCTTTACAAATTGGAACTCGTTCTGAAAGACCTTAACAGTGGGAACGTCGGCACAATTTATCAAGGGTTCACGGTTCCAAAATTCGAGGAAGACAAGTTAGCAACGAGCAGCATCATATTTGCTGACAACATTGAAAAGCTTTCTTTGAAGCAAGTCGCAGCCGGCCAATTTATCATCGGAAGCTCCAAGATCCATCCAAACGTCAATAATAGTTTTGACCGAAGTAAAACCATGGGAATCTATTTCCAAGTGTATAACCTTGCCCTCGACGAAAAAACGCACAAGCCTTCAGCTACAATTGAGTACATCTTAAAGAAGGGTGACAAGGAAATCTCCCGCTTCATGGAAGAGCAAGATAAGTTGGCGGGCGCCTCTCAACAGATGACTCTAGAGAAGCTATACCCGTTGAATAATCTGGAGCCGGGACGTTATAGCCTGGTTGTCAATGTTACCGACAACCTGTCTAAAAGAACCATTTCCCCTGTTGCCAAGTTTGAAGTGCACTGATCTCTCTAAGAGTTGAGTCTTTTTTCCTTTGGCTTGCGCTGCAGGCGTTGATGATCAAGGATATGAAATCATGAGAATGCTTAGAACGCTAACTTTGATTCTCTTCATTTCCACGCTTTCATTGTTTGACAATGAAACGCTGAGGGCTTCAAGTCCAGGAGGAGTGTCCGGCAGCGTTAGAGATTCTCGAGGGATACCCCTGGCAGGCGTTGCTGTGAGCATTTTGGAAGGACGATTCAATCCTAAGGTTGTGCGGACGGTGAATACCGACAACTTGGGGAAGTTTGAAGTCAGAGATTTGTTGCCAGGCCTGTATTCTCTTAGTGTTCAAGTCGCTAATTATCTTCCGCTGCTGAAATCTGGCATTGGTGTGGTTTCCGGTAAAATCGCCGACCTGAACTTGATTTTGGAGAATCTCTATCAGCAGACTGTCTTGGGTCTTTCTTCCGATGAAAACCAGGATGTTGTCAGAGAGGACATCAAAGCCGTCCTGCGGAGTGCCTCATCAAACCGGCCGATCCTGCGTGTTTTCGATTCTCCTGATAACGGTAACTCATCGGGTCGCCAGGGCGATGAAGGAGAGACTTCCTCAGACCAGAAAGAATATCGAGGCGTTGTCAGCTTTTATGCAACGGCCTTTTCGTCCGCTCCTGACTTGGCGAGTGCTGGCGGTAATTTTACCGATTTCGCCCTAGCCAGAGAAATACGTTCGGGTAAGAGCTGGTTGGTGGCTGGGGTTGTTTCAGACTCTGGCTTTACTGAAGTAGATTCTGTATTTAGACTTCGGGATAGAAATGGACACAGTTCTGCGGTTAGGGTTAGTTTCGGCGCGTTGCCCTATCTAGCATTACCTCTGACTCCCATCATGGAGCGAAACGTCCAACGGTTGAATATTTACAACATAGATTTCCATGATGAGATCA
>JBGOVH010000238.1:0-5107 GCA_041478005.1 Terriglobia bacterium
AGACGAAGAACATGCGCTCGCTATCGCTTAAGTGCGCAATTGAAAAGATCGACATCCGGGGCTTGCCCTCCGGGGTGTGCAGAAAGTTATCGATGTTGAGCGCCTCACCTTCCAGCCAGTTTTCGAAGCCAGGCGCAGCCAGCAGGCTATTGAGTTGCAGCGCCAACCCAAATCGATCTTTGGAGGGGTAAAATGCATCGAGGTCCAACACACCCACCTTCTGGAAAGGAGGCGTTTGAATTTGCCGGATCATTTCGGCCAGATCCACGGCCTGCCCTTGCTTCCATACCGAGTTTAGAATCGTAGAGATCAAAATATGTTCCCGGCTCTGGATGGGATCGGCCTCGATGCCCAGCAATCCCAGTAAACTGGTGGTCGTGGCGGTGATCCGGTCCCGTAACAACTCTCGATCCTCCAGGACAGCCGGCTCGGGTGCGGCAAAAGATTTGAGAATGGAAACGGGCACGCCAGCTGTGCTTCCCGGTGTGTAAATCGTGAAAACAGCAGAATCTCTGAGTCGCTGAATACGTTCACCGCTTTGTCCCCAATCGGCCAAACCTTTCTTCCAGAGATCGGCCTGCTGCTGCGCAAACTCCGAGGGGGACACTCCACGTCTTCGGGCATCGTCTTCATTGATCCAGGGAGCCAGGTCTTCGGCCCGCAACTGAGGAAAATTAAGCAGAAGATTGGCGAGGTCCCCTTTAGGATCTATGATCAACGCTGGGATGTTGTCGATGGCCGCCTCTTCAAGCAGGCCGAGACAGAGACCGGTCTTGCCACTGCCTGTCATCCCGACGCAAACGGCGTGTGTGAGCAGGTCCTTTGAATCGTAAAGCAGCAATCCCTCTTTTGGCTTTTTGCTTCGAAGGTCGTAAGGTCTTCCTAAATAAAAGGCGCCCAGCTTTTCGTAGTCTTGCATAGATTCAGGTCTTTCTTAAGTAATGTTAAGCGACGGAGTCACACGGAAAAGCACGGAATCACCTTCGCGGTCAAATACCGAGAAACGCCCCCTAGGATACCACCCTGTATTCCCTTACAGTTCTTATTTTTTTGCATGACAGCCTTGAGGTGAGAAGGCTTTTGTGGTTGCGAATCAATTGTATTATTCCTTACAATCTGGTAAGGATTCTCAAATATTGAAAGGAGATTCGGATGCCCAGCGCAACCCTAACCAGCAAGGGACAGACAACTATACCCAAGGAAGTTAGAGAATTTCTTAACCTTCAATCCGGGGACCGTTTGGAATTCATCATACAACCTGATGGAAACGTGGCTCTCAGGTCGGCCACCGTGGACGTTCGTGATTTGAAGGGAATTCTTTTTCGAAAAGGGGCGAAACCAGTGTCTATTCAACAAATGAACTCTGCCATCCACCGGCGATTCAGGAGATAGGGATGCAAGGCTGAAAATAAGGATGTAGTATGGCAGGCATTCAACTCTTTCAGGAATGCCAAGGCCGACTTTTCTGATTGTTTGATTGGAAGATTGAATCAAAGTCAAAACTGTCAAGCAACCGTGTCATTTGATCTTGCCCTAAGAAATCTTTCAAGCCTCAAAATTCTCTAGACGCTCCCCATGCAGGCCTCACACCTCCCCCCCGGCCCCAAGAGCAGGATCCCCGGCATCCACCTTCTGGCATTTCGCCGTGATCGGATCGCCTTTCTGACCTCACTGGCGCAGCAATATGGAGACATTGCTCATTTCACTTTTGGCTCACTGCATGTAGTCTTGTTGAATCATCCCGAGATGATCAAAGATGTCCTGGTCACGCACGCACAGGATTTTGCGAAAGGACGGGGGCTGGAACGCGCCAAACGGGTGCTAGGAGAGGGGTTGCTCACCAGCGAAGGCGAATTCCACCGACGCCAGCGCCGGCTGGCCCAGCCTGCCTTTCACCGGCAGCGAGTGCAAACCTATGGCGCCGTCATGACCAAAGAGGCCAGGCAATTACAACAGCGCTGGCAGGATGGCTCAATTCTGGACATCGACCAGGAAATGATGCGACTAACGCTTTCGATTGTGGCTAAGACCTTGTTTGGCGCAGACCTCGAAAATGAGGCGGATGAACTGGGCGGAGCGCTGACTACTCTTATCAAAATGTGGAATCAGTTAATGCTCCCATTCTCAGAAGTCCTCGCGAAACTGCCGCTGCCCAGTGTTCGCCGCTTCCATAAAGCCCGCCAGCGGCTGGATACCACCATTTACCGAATCATTGAAGAGCGGCGCGCCAGTGGGCAGGACCGTGGAGATCTGCTCTCCATGCTCCTGCTGGCCCAGGACGCGGAGGGAGATGGGGGTAGCATGACCGACCTGCAACTCCGAGATGAGGCCATGACGCTCTTTTTGGCGGGCCACGAGACGACTGCCAACGCCTTGACCTGGGCCTGGTACCTGCTTTCGCAGAACCCGGAAGCCGAATCGAAGCTGGACGCTGAACTCGACACCGTGCTGGGCAGCCGGCTGCCCGAAGTGACTGACATGCCTCGTCTGGTTTACACCGAAAAAGTCCTGGCTGAGTCGATGCGGCTTTACCCCCCAGCCTGGATCATTGGCAGGCGGGCCTTGAAAGACTATGAGATCCCCCCTTACTGCATTCCCAAGGATTCCCTGGTCCTGATGAGCCAATACCTCATGCACCGCGATGAGCGGTTTTTTCCAGATTCTCTTATGTTCGACCCGGAACGCTGGACGCCGGAGGCCAAGGCGTCTCGTCCCAAGTTTTCCTATTTCCCGTTTGGTGGCGGCCCGCGCCAGTGCATCGGCGAAGCTTTTGCCTGGATGGAAGGCATCCTGCTGCTCGCCACGCTGGGCCAGCATTGGAAGATGCGGTTGGTCCCCGGACACCAGGTGGAGCTGCAGCCTCTGGTCACCCTGCGTCCGAAACACGGCATGCGGATGGTGGTCCAGCGCCGAGGGAGAGAATTGGACCACGGATGAGCACGGAAAGATTTGTAGCGCACCCAGAGTCGTTTTCTGACTCGCATGAAAATCCCCCATCAAGTGGGGCGTAGGAGGGTGTCCCTAACCTGGATTATTTATGAACGCGTGCGTTGAAAGCCTTCAATCGTCATTAACCCCGCGCCCCCTGATCCCCGCGCTGAAGCGCGAGGACTGGGTGATTACAAGCACTCGTTGATGAATAATTCAGGCAAGCGCGGCACCCTTCAGAGGGGGATGGGTCTGCGTTAGAGGGTTTGATTTGGAACTTTGGATCGAGCCAGCTCCGCAACGGGTCACTTTTTATGGAATCGAGCAATGCGTTTTTGAATTTCAGCGAGGATTTCTTGTATTGACGCGATATCCGAGGGAATAAGGTAGGGAGTTAGTTGGGACAGTAACTCCGACGTAGAGGGGTGATAGGCATTGATTAAGGTAGCGATATCATTTTCGTATAAGCCAACGCGCTCGAAGTCGCCTTGACGATAGAGTGATGGCAGAGCGTAAAGCTTGAGAAGCATAAGTCCTTCAACCGTGGCGCAAGAGATCTTCTGTTCACCGAAATCGTGGCTGGTGACGCAATTCGCTTGGACATAGGCAAACAGCGGGTTTCGGGTTAGGAGGAAATCAATTTGTAAAGTATTAAGCTGGCATCGAGCGAAATTCTCATCCTGGCTGATGATTGCAATTTCCGGCAGCTTTTCGATCGAATGCAGGGAAACAATGAGATCGATGTCCTCCGTGTTCCGGCCTTTGATGTACTTCAGCATGGCAATTCCACCCACCAGCAAATATTGAATGTTCTGCTCCTGCAATAGCGCAAAAAGACGGGTGATATCCGCGAATAACTCATCGGTGGCCATAAGGCTCCCATTCCAACGATTGATGTTAAACACCAAAGCGCTGCGGATAATATTTCCGATCTGGATGGTATTCTGCAAGTTACTTTCTCCGAGACACGTTAACTGCGAACTATTATACCATTTAGCGGGCAGCGTCATAGCGCCTTGTGACCCCCGTGAAATCCTTCAATCTTCATCAATCATGGCGCCCCCGAAGGGAACATGAAGTTTGGTCATTTTAAGGGGTGATTTACAGGGTTGCCCTCACCCCGCTCCGGCGAAAGCTTATCATATCAAGCTTTCACCCCACGTAGGTCGAGGGAGTAATTCAACAAGCTAGGTTCTTTTCAAAGAAAATCAAACCGACATTTCGTTGCACATCGTCGAGAGATGAACTGTAGAATGAAACGTCAGTTTCGACATGGATCCTAGTCGACTTCTTCATCGGATCTACTCCCTCTCCCTGCAACCCAAAGGGGTGCCAGGCATTAGCCGGGGGTTAATTAAGCAAAGGCTGCCCCGGCTAGAAATCAGGCGCGCTACAAGGCTCGTCCTCGATTTGAGGGTCCAACCCGAGCGCGAGTAAGACCAAGAGGTCTAACGAAAGAAAAACCCCTTGGTTTGGCTGTCTCCCCAAATTTTCTGCCACCACTTCTTGTCTTCGCCTTTGATGGGGCTGATGCCAAGATTCATTTTCTTTCGTATCTCCTGAAGGTCCCAGCCAGTCAGTGCGGCAAGAGTCTGTGCTTCCTGCTCTCTTCGTTGAGAAAGCTCTCTTTGATATTCCCCTACCTGCGGGCATTCGCCATCTCCTTTCCACGCATGTCGCAACACGTAACGGCCTTGGAAGTTCTCGCGGTCAGCAGTCTCCTGAAAGACCAGGTCCTCCGGGAAATGTGAGGCGTCATAGCGAACGTGGAGGCGAGTGATAAACACGTCCTGAGCTTGCGTCGGCCAGGGGCGGGGAATGCTTTTTCTTGGCTGGATCTGGCCAGGCGCTTGATCGGAATCAAGCCAAAAAACCCCCAACTTTCTCAGTTCATCATGCGACAACGGATCGGCGGCGCACGGATCGCACCAGCCCATGTCCCAGGCGTATTCCAGGAACACGCCACTCATGTTTTCCCGTTCGGCTTGCCGTGTGAACATGGCTTTGTAAAACTTGCCGAATTCGTCTTGATTCTTTAAGAAGACTGGCAGATCCATTCCCGTGGGTAGTTTTATGGTGCGATAGTTGGTGGTCTCCACGCGGCCTTTGCGTGTCAGTGCGTAAATGAAGAGTTCCTGGGCGCCGTTGGCGTTTACCATGCCGAGCCGAATGGGCAGCA
>JBGOVH010000368.1:0-4029 GCA_041478005.1 Terriglobia bacterium
AGAAGAACGTATTCCGATGATTGAGGAGTGGGGGTTTTCTAAGGTCCTGGATAGCATTCAGGACCAAGCCGATGATTCCCGCCCAATCGCTTTGTTGGTGCTGGCCAGCCATACTGTCATCAATTCCCACACGCTCCGCTGTTACCTCTTGACTAAGCTTGGGCTGGAACGCGAGCTGAGCTCAACTTCCTTGGTGGACTTTTATTTGCCCCCAGCTAAGGGTTTAATGCATCCCAGAGTACTGAACTCCACGTATATTCTGGCTAAATCCAACTATGGCGGCCCGCTCAACAGCTGGCTCTCTTCCCAGGCCGGTGTTTTTTATACTCGTCTCTCGGTAGAACCGCCCTTCCCCGTCACAGCCCTTTGGAAAGACCCTTTCCCCTTGCCAGATAACTCATTCCTTCAACTCTACCGCATGACCACTCGATGAATCTAACCCTGACAAGAACACTGTTCGTCCTAAGCCGTTTTTTAAGTGCGGGGCGAGTTTTTCTGCTTTTGGCTGTAGTTAGCCTGTTTCTGGGCTTTTTGACTCGACAATGGCTATTAAGAAATACTTCGCTAAATCCTCCCTCTTACGATGCCCTTGTCTATCAAAACCAGAGCTACGATGATCTGCAGCTCATCGAAAAAGATGGCTGGATGGGAATTTTCAAAAAGTACTCCAGCGGCAATTGGCACGTGCCCCCTTTATACATGGTCCTGGGAACCCTCACTTATATCTTTGGTGGATTGCAGCCGGTTAATGCTTATTGGGTGAATGCTGTCTTTCATTTTGTCTTTACCTGGAGCGTCTATTCTTTGTTTCGCTATGCTGGAGCGGGCCGCATCTTTTGTCTGTTTGGCGCGCTGCTCCTCGGCTGTGCCCCCTCAGTCATCGGCTATGCCCTCCGGCATTTCATGGCCGATTTCGCCGCCGCCGCCGCTTTTCTATTGGCCACGGCCTTGCTCCTGCAATCCAAACGACTGACGAAACGCAAGGCGGTTATCCGTTACTCTCTGGCGGCCGCTCTTTCAGTGCTTATTAAATCATCCATGCTGCTATATTATTGGCCGCATGCGCTGCTGCTCCTTTGGTGGTTTGTCTCTGACAATCGCAAGCGCTCTCGACTTCTAGCAAATTTTTCCCTCTTCCTTGGAATCAACTTGGTCCTCACAGGTTGGTTCTATCTACCTAACCTGAAACAGATCCTGAAATATTACTTGGGCTGGGCAGGCTCACAATCATCTGTTACCAAGTCTGCAGCCGGTATTAGCAGTTTGTCCGATAGCTTGCTTTTCTATTTTCGAAATGTGGCTCGTTTTCATTTCGAGGGGGTTGGCGGCAAACCAATCTGGGGGATTTTGCTCTCAATCTTGATTTTGGGCGGAGTCTTCCGCTTCCGAAAACAACTTGGGTGGGACAGCACCCGTGCTGTTTCGCTACTTGTCCTCCTGGTTGGGCAATATAGCGTTCTTACGGCTTATCCGTCCAAAGTGAATGTCGTGGATTATTCAATGCTCCCTTTCTATTTTCTTGTGCCTGTTGCTTATCTTTATTCCATCCCGGAAATGAAGCTGAAGCCAAGCTGGGAAAAACTGGCTGCCAAAGGTCTCATGTTTTTTTTGTTGTGTCTGACCTTGAATCGTTCTATCAACCTACTTCTGTGGGCAGCCCCGATTGAGGAGCGACAGGATTGGCGGGTTAAGGAAACACTGGCCGAAATTATCAAAGATGCAAGAAACTCAGGATATTCAGAAGTTCAGGTTGGAAGCACTCCGGTACATCCCTATTACACTTGCGAAAACATGCGCTTTTACGTTCTCAGCGATGCTTTCCCCCAGTGGCGAGAGCGTTTCAAGATTCCGCAGATCGGAATAGCTCAGAGCCCGGAACAAATGTTCTCTTTCGTCAGGGACTGCGACTACATTGTCACCATTAATGGGTGGCAGGGACCAGAGCAGCTTCCCAACAATCACATTGCCCCGGAAGTGAACTCCTGGCTGGCTCGGGGACTCGGCGGTTTCAAGCAATTTTACGATGAGATGATTCCGGGTAATTCGCACGTGGTGGTTTACAAGCGGGATCAGCACCTCACGCTGGATGAGCTTCAAGGAGATGGCTGGGCTACCGCGGGCTTCTCTCTGGCCTTGACCAGTAAGCAGCCTAGGGTGAGAATTCGGATCAATGGCAAGCTACCGCTGCCACAAAGCCTTGCTTATCCTGCCCATCTCTACCTGACAGATTCGCATCAGGAGACCGTTTCGAATTCAATCACAATCCTTGACAACACTTCGTTCTCCAAAGTCCTTGAAGTCCACATGCGTCCTGAATGGTCCGGGAGAATTAGACTCAACCTTGTAAGTGACCGAGCCTATAGCCCCAAAGACTGGGGGATCAGCTCCGATAACCGGCGATTGATGGTCATGGTAAGTAGGATAGCTCTTGAAGCAGAATGAGAGAGCTGTTCTTGGCCTGCAAGAATTGCTTCGACTTGACATCACAAAACGCATATTGGATACTCTCGACCTCACAATATTATGGAATGGCTTAACCACGATTGCTGTTGTCGTGACAGGATTCATTAGGTGACGAGGGTTTTTCGCTAACCCAAAATAGAGGAGAAAATGCACCAAATTCAGGGAAGCACGGTTCTGGTTACAGGAGGCGCAGGCACAATAGGATCTCATGTTGTCGATGCACTAGTTGTTGAGCGACCTCGCAAGATAATAGTGCTGGATAATTTCTCCGAGGGTCGGCGAGAGAACCTTGAAGAAGCTGTGGCCCAAGATTCCGTTGCCATTGAGATTGCTGCGGCAGACATCCGAAATCGAGAAGACCTGGATCATCTCTTTGAGGGCGTCGACTTTGTATTTCATGAGGCATCCGTTCTGCTCCTGGAAAGCATGGCAAAACCTCAAAAAGCAATTGATGTAAACATTCAGGGAACGTTCAACGTATTTCAGGCTTGTGTCAAACACAAGATTAAGAAGATTGTCTGGGCATCCTCGGCTTCGGTATTTGGGGACCCGTTGCGACTCCCTGTCGACGAAGATCACCCTTTTAACAACGTCACTTTTTACGGGGCAACCAAAGTGGCTTGTGAGCAATTCGCAAGTAGCTTTCATCACCAGTACAAGATGAAGCAAGTTGGACTGCGCTACTACAACGTGTATGGTCCCCGGCAGGGAATCAAGGGAGCCTATGCTCAGATATTGCCTAAATGGTTGGATAAAATAGAAAAGGGCCTACCCCTCGTGATCTTCGCAGATGGCTCACAGTCAATGGACTTGATTTACGTTAGAGATATAGCTCGTGCCAATGTCTTAGCCCTGAAGAGTGATGTCGACAACGACTTCTTTAATATCGGAAGCGGGATTGAAACAACTGTCAAAGAGTTGGCCATGATTGTTATGGAGGTTGCTGGCCATAACCAACCTCCAATCTATGAACCTCACGATGTGAATCTGGTCAAGCGCCGGCGTTGTTCCACAATTAAGGCGGAAAGAATGATTGGCTTTAAATCCGAAGTGACAGTCAGGAAAGGCGTGGAAGAGTACCTCGAATGGAGGATGAGGAAATCCTTGACTCCCATAGTTGAGGTCACTAATCAAGGTCTTGTGAATTAAGCGTGCACCCAGCAGGCCAAACAGCTGTCCCAAAGAACCCAGTGTGTGCCAGTTCAGAGACGGTCACTTCACAAAGGTGTGTGACTAATCCGAGGTCAGTCTATCAATAAACCAAGAGCTTCCTCGAATCAGGCCAAGCGCGCGGTACTGATAATGAGTCAAAGGATCACATCTCAAGATTACCAGCCTTTGGAACGAAAGATCAGACAGATCCAGCCCCGATCGGAGCCTTTCCTTTCTATAGAAACCCATCGAATCTTGAGAATACTCCGCGAAAAGCCAAGCAATACATGGATCGCTCGACGAAATCAGGAAATCGGAGGAGTGTCTCACCTGATCATGAGGAAGTGGGATACATTGCACTTCGGCTTGAGAGTTGGATCATTGGAAGTATTCTTGAGTTTTGGGAATAATTAC
>JBGOVH010000356.1:0-4080 GCA_041478005.1 Terriglobia bacterium
GTGCCGTAAGTAACTTTACTTAATGCGTTCTTAACTGCTCTTCCGATCTTAATAATCAAAGAATCCTATCGAGTATCTCCAAAGCCACCTGCTTGCTCAAATCACCTGTCTCTCCTCGCGGACCGACGCAACTGGGGCATCCCGCCTCGCAAGGACAGCCGCGAATCAACCGGGATGCTTCCTGTAGGACACGTTCATGCAAATCATATAGAGGCTGGCTCAGGCCTATTCCACCTGGATAATTGTCGTAGATAAATATGTTGGGCTCAAAGATCTGTTCTGCCTGAGCTTTTTTTCCCTTCAGAGGCGCACCCGGCGAGCGATCTAAAGTTTCACAAACCAGGTTTTCTTCCACGGCCACCTGGATATCCCTAAGGTCACACATCAAGAACAGCGCTGCCATCTGGCGCATGGCCTGAGCCAATCCGCGGACACCGCTAAGGCGAACCGAGGGGAGATAAGGCAGAGAGTCTATCAAGGACTTTGGCAGCGTGAGCCAGTAGGAGGTCGTGTGCATCTCCTGCTCCGGCAGTTCCAAGTCACCGGCGCCCACATTTTCCATCGTGTAGAACTTGATTTTCTTAAAGCCTACCACCTGGGTCGTCAAGTGAATCTCTCCGGAACTCTTCAAAGAATTTCGCAAGGGTTGAGACTCAAAAGACTCCAGAATTTTGACCTTGGTATAGGAGATTGCATCGGTAAAGTAATCCGTGTCTACCGGCTTTACATGAGCACGACGCTCTTTATAGTCTAACTTTTCAACGAAATGTTGCCGCCCCTCATGAATGTAAATGGCTTTTTCATGGAGTGTGGTCAAGGCGCTTGAGAAGTCCACTTTGCTGATGATCTTCGGCTCACGGCTTACATCCAGCACCACAAAATTGTCGGAGCTCACCGACCTCAGGCTCACGACATCCGCCGGATAAGCTTCGTTGGTCCAGTGCCATTGACTTCCCGCTTGATGCACGAAACCATTTTCTTCCAAGAATTTCAATATTTCTCCAATCTCAACTTTGCCAAATTGCTCCCCTATCGTAAAAGGAAGCTCAAAAACGGCGCACTTAATATGATTTAGAAGAATCTCGAGATTGTCCGGGTTGATCAAACCATGCTCGGGGGATTGGCCGAAGAAGTATTCTGGATGCTGCACAATGAATTGATCGAGAGGGGAACTGTTAGCCACCAGCACCGCGGCTGATGTCCCGCTGCGTCGACCGGACCTGCCTGCGCGCTGCCAGGTGGAAGCAATGGTGCCGGAATAGCCGGCCATGACACACACTTCCAGGCTTCCAATATCCACCCCTAATTCCAGGGCATTGGTTGCTACCACGCCAAGAATTTTTCCTTCTCGAAGTCCCTTCTCCACCTCACGGCGCTCCAAGGGCAAGTATCCACCACGGTATCCGCGGACGAGGTCTCTGGATAGAACACTTCTTTCCAAAGCATCTTTCAGATAGGTCACCAGGATTTCTGTAATGAGGCGGCTGTTGGCAAAAACAATGGTTTGGAGCCCTCGCCGCAAGAAGCTGAGCGCCACATCGCGGGTTTCGTTGACATAGGATTTTCGAATCCCCAGTTGCTTGTTCACGACCGGCGGATTATAGAAGACAAAATACTTTTCCCCTCGTGGAGCCCCATTGTTCTCGACTAATTTCACTTCCTCTTCGAGGAGCCGCGTAGCCAGATCCCCAGGATTGGCTATCGTCGCGGAACAGCAAATGAATTGCGGCTTGGAGCCATAAAAGGCGCAAATGCGCTTCAACCTGCGCAAGACATTGGTCAAGTGGCTGCCAAAGACGCCTCGATAGGTGTGCAGTTCATCGATCACGACAAATTTCAGATTTTCGAAGAGCTGCACCCACTTGGTATGGTGAGGCAGGATACCCGCGTGCAGCATGTCGGGATTGCTCACGACCACGTGCCCCTGCGCTCGAATGGCTTTGCGCGCATCCTGGGGAGTGTCCCCGTCATAGGTAAATGTTCTAATGTCTCTGCCTGTGAGCTGAATGAGTTGGTACAGCTCTTCCATTTGATCCTGGGCTAGAGCCTTGGTGGGAAAGAGATAGAGTGCCCGAGTGTCCGGATGGCTCAAAACAGAATTCAAAACCGGGATGTTGTAACAGAGTGTCTTGCCGGATGCCGTTGGCGTAACCACCACCACATTCTTTCCACCCAGGATATGTTCAATGGCCTCGGCCTGGTGG
Source organism: Terriglobia bacterium (assembly GCA_041478005.1). Taxonomy (GTDB): domain Bacteria; phylum Acidobacteriota; class Terriglobia; order Versatilivoradales; family Versatilivoraceae; genus JBGOVH01. The sequence goes on from JBGOVH010000356.1 coordinate 2,205, forward strand.
GTGTACAGCCTTTCAATTCCCCGGCATCTGAAAACCTCTTTAACGGACTCACTGATTCCACCTGGGAACTCAGCATAGTTCGCGTCCTGCGCGGGGAACAACTCCACGTGAGTAATGCATTGTTGAAAATCACGCTGCTTTTTCAACTCCTCCACAATACGGGGAATGGAGAATCTGTTGTTTGCCTGTGATAACGATAACCGATGATCAGCCATGGGAGTTCTCAATCTTATTAATTTCTGTCAATGCCTTGTTCACGCCGCTTCGCGGCGCGCTCCAGTTTCGATATTCTCCCCGAAGGGGAGGGACAAATCAACCCTAGTCTAATTTGCCTGTCCCCTTCGGAAAATGCCCAACATGGTTTTCGAAACATTTCCAAAAAATAACTTGACAATTAAATTGTCAATATGACAATCTACTTGCACTTGAGGCCAGGGTATTCGAGGGAACTTCGAAGCCCAAAGCCAGGGTGATTCAACGCAACCGCGTTGCAAAATCTAACAAAAGGAGAAAATTACCATGTCAGACATCAACAAAAACAAGTCGCAAAGGTCTCGTGGCCGAGGACGGATGCTATTTTGGGGCATCGTATTCAGCGTTGGTGTGGGGCTCCTGTCGAGCTTCGTCTTTGGGCGAAGCCAGGGACACTGGAGAAATGCAAAGGGGAGTTATGCTAGGCACACCTCTAAAGACCCTCAAAAGGAGATTAAGGCGGGAGTCCAATGGATGCTCAGTAGAGTGAACGCAACTGTTGAGCAAAGAACCAAGGTCAATTCGATCTTGGAAAAACTGGCGCCTGAAATCGATAAATACCAAAGCGAGCGACAGGCTCTTCAAGCTCAGTTCCTCAAAGCGGCGGAAGCCGATGAGATCAGCCGCACTGAACTTCAGGATATTCAAGCCAAAAGCCTTAGCCTGACCGAGAAAACACTCAATCAGTCCATCGATACCTTGCTCAAGATTTCGGAAGTTCTGACTCCCGAGCAGCGTAAACAACTCGTCGAATCCTGGGGGCAGCAGCTATGAGAAAGTCAATCCACCGAATCAGCACAGGGAACACCCAAAGTGCCGGAGAAAGCAGCGCAGGCTCTGGTCAACCTCTTTCGATTCTGGAATCCGTTTTCGGAGAAACGGTGGCACTCTTCCACCGGCTGCGGGTTGTGGCCGAACAAGTTCATGGCCAAGGGGAGATGTCTGCGGGGAGGCGAGGCATTCTTAGAAACATCGATCGACTTGGCCCGCAGACGGTACCTCAAATGGCCCGCGATCGACCTGTTTCTCGCCAACACATCCAAACACTAGTGAATGAACTTGCGAAAGAAGGCCTGGTCGATTTCATTGACAACCCGGCCCACAAGCGGTCCAGCCTGGTACATCTGACCCGAAAAGGCAAAGTCACGTTAGACGCAATGAATCAGCGGGAAGCGAAACTGTTGGGTGCACTGGATACTGGGATCGCTGAAAAGGACTTGAGAACGGCGGCGGCAGTTTTGCGAAGACTTCGAGAATCTTTCGAAGATGCAAGGTGGAAGAGACTGTTACAGGACAAAAGGGGAAACACCGCGTGAGGTTGTGGCTTTGAGAAAGCCTCAACGGCCTACAATCATTCCAAAGTCTTTGCAGCCGCGTTGTAGGCCGGGTCCCCTGACCCGGCGCATTTTTTCACACCTTCAAGGGCCGGGGGTGAAGGGCTTTCGTCACTGAATCATGCAGAATCATTATTACCAGAACCTTACAAATCTTGTTTTCTAAGTTCAAAGTTTGGAGGATGTGAAAATGAAATTGAAAGAAACCTCACTAAGTACTCCGACTCCATTTCCAGCACGATGCAAGCAAGCCGGCTGGAGACATCAGTTCGGTCATCCAACCGGATTCA
>JBGOVH010000526.1:0-3049 GCA_041478005.1 Terriglobia bacterium
ACCTGCTGCTCAATGATGAACTCGATTTTCTGTTCCATCTGTTCTGGCGTCATCGCTTGGCCTCCTGATGCAAAGGGAAACCGTCCTTGCGCATCATCTACTGATCCTTACACAATAGTCTGGACGAATTCTCAGCAAGGGGAAACAGAAGACGTCTCTGTCATACAAGATCGTTAAATCTTGCTTTCTCAGCAAGATTTTGCCGACGAGGGGACTCCCTCTTGGAACAGGAGGGGATCTTGGTTGCGGCCACAGGCGTGCTGTGGCTCTGTGGCTATTCCATTGCTATTCTCAGGTTCGCCCTTCCTTAAAGGTTCCAATGATCGAACTCAGCTTCTGGATTCCCTTTCGTTCACAGAACGTTTCCAGTCCACTGATAATCTTGATCGAAGCCTCAGGATCCAGGAAATTGGCGGTTCCCACTTCCACAGCCCTGGCGCCAACCAGAAGGTATTCCAATGCGTCCGCCGATGTTCGGATGCCGCCAATCCCAATAACAGGAATCTTCACTGCATGGACGACTTGGTAAACCATTCGCAGGGCCACAGGCTTGATGGCTGGCCCGGAGAGTCCGCCCGTTATGTTTCCTAGTCGGGCTCTTCGAGATTCAACATCCACAGACATTCCGAGAAGCGTGTTAATGAGAGAAAGGGCGTCCGCTCCCGCTTCCTCGGCGGCTTTGGCTATGAGGGCAATGTCTGTGACATTGGGGGAAAGTTTAACGATGACGGGTAACCTGGCCGCTTGCTTGATCGCCCTTACCACCTCGTAGGTGGCCTCAGGGTCCGATCCATAGACGATTCCCCTCTTTTTGACATTGGGACAGGAAATATTAATTTCGTATCCAGCCAATCCTTCCGACGCATTTAGAGCCTCAACCACACCGACATATTCGTCTGTACTCTCACCAAAAACATTGGCAAAAATGCATGTTTTGTATTTCCGCAATCGAGGAAGCTTTTCGGATAGAAACCTTTCTACACCGACGTTCTGCAAACCGATAGCGTTCAGCATGCCCGAAGCGGTTTCATGCAGGCGAGGGGGAGATGCACCCTGCATGGGCTTGACGGAAAGCCCCTTCACAATAAATCCGCCGAGTCGATTCAAGTCGATCAATTGACTGAATTCTTCGCCATAACCGAATGTGCCACTGGCAGCAATGATCGGATTTTTTAGTTGGATGCCAGAGATCTCAGTGGAAAGATCGACCATGTCAATTGCGGATTTGGGATTTTGGATTACGCATTTAGTCTCGTGACAATCCCTTCACCCCAGCCCTCTCCCTTGGGGAAAGGGGTGAAAGCTTGATAAGCTTTCACAAGGTCGAGTGAGGGGTGTGGGTTTGTGGGGAGTCGGTCTGGGCGTAACTTTACCAATCGCGTGTGAATCAATGCAAACGTGAAGACCGGAGCATGGTAACAAAATCCGGAGCCGACGGTAAACTTCAATCCGAAGCCCATAATCCGAAGGTGACAATTGAAAGTGTTATACTGAAGCCGGATCGGAACCGAACGCGATGTCAGCCATTCAAAAACTCTTCTCTCCTCAGTCCGTAAACTCGCTCCGACAGACCATTCAGGAGGCTCGTGGGAATGAGGTTTTCTTTCTAGCAAAACAAGACGAAAGTGGAACCGTCGTTGAGATCATCCCACTGGCGCGAGGGAATGAGTCTGCAGTCCCCGCTTTGATGCAAGTCGCGACTCAAGGCGACATCATTATCCACAATCATCCCTCAGGCCAATTGATTCCTTCCTCTGCTGATCTGGGGATTGCTTCAGAATACGGGAATCAAGGCGTCGGCTTTTACATCGTCAATAATCTGGTAAATGATGTTTACGTAGTTGTGGAGGCATTCAAGAAAGAAAAGATTCTTCCACTCAATCTTTCCAAAATGGTCGAACTGATCTCCGCAAAAGGCATCCTCGCAAAAAAGCTCAAGGGCTTCGAGTCCCGTCCTGAGCAGCAGCGGATGCTGCAAGCAGTTGGAACAGCTTTCAATGAATCCAAACTAGCTTTAATAGAAGCTGGCACTGGCACTGGAAAAAGCCTGGCCTACCTGCTCCCGTCGATATTTTGGGCAATTCAAAACAAACAGCGCGTGGTCATTTCTACCAACACTATCAATCTCCAGGAACAACTGATCAACAAGGATTTGCCATTCCTGCAAGGCGCCCTGAGTGCCCGCTTCAAACCGGTGCTGATTAAGGGGCGCCACAATTACGTTTGCCTGAACAAGGTTAACGCCCTGGAGAAAGAGGGAGATTATTTAATAGAGACCGACGAGAGGGCTGAGCTGAACGGCATACTTCAATGGTCGCACAATACCAGCGACGGCAGTCGTTCCGACTTGAGCATCCTGCCTAAGCCATCGGTATGGGAAAAAGTGGCTTGCGAAAGTGACAATTGCGCCAGAATCCGTTGCTCCTTCTATACGGATTGCTTTTTTTACAAGGCGCGTCGCGAAGCCGCTTCGGCTGATCTGCTGGTGGTCAACCACCACTTGCTCTTCTCGGATTTAGCGGTGCGAGGCGAAACCGGGAGATACACCGATGCAGCCATTCTGCCTGCCTACTCCCGAATCGTTTTGGACGAAGCCCACAATGTAGAGAACGTGGCGACCGATTATTTTGGCACTCAGATTTCCAAGTTCGGACTGACGCGCTTGCTGGGCCGTTTTTACAACATTCGCGAACGCGAAAAGATCAGGGAAAGAGGACTGCTTCCGTATCTGCTTTCTAAGTTGAGTTTCGCTCAACAGGCGATCGATCTCAACCATTACATGCGTATTGTCAACCATGTCAAAGACCGGTTGATTCCACAAAGGGATAACCTGGCCTTTGTTGCAAATTCGGTATTCGATTACCTGGCAGTTTTCTTTGAAGGGTTGACCCAAGATCGAAGCGCAGAGCTGAAAATCCGCTTTACACCTGAGGTTCTGGAACATCCTGAATGGCAGAGTGCTATTCTCTCTCCCGTGCAACAGCTGCTTAGAGAAATGCAGGAATTTCATCAACAGCTTTTAAACCTTGAAAAATGGCTTGAGGATCTC
>JBGOVH010000301.1:0-4532 GCA_041478005.1 Terriglobia bacterium
GTAAGCGATATTCTTTAGACACCCGGTCACGCCAGCTGCACCGTGGTCCTTCATGTTGGGAATGTTGATAATTTTGGTGAGACGCTCCGACACCAAACGAACCAGGTTGGAGCGAGTATCCTCCTCTCCAAAAAAGTCCACCTCGACGTAAGTTGCCGGATCGTAGAGGCGGGTTCCGCCCCGTTCGCCTTCGGCTCCAACAATCTCAACGCCTTCGGGCAGATGGGGCGCATAGTTCACCTCGTTCAGCTGATCTCGGAAGCGTTCATAGAGGATAATCTGCGAGGACTTCAAACCTACAGCCATCAGGTTCGCCACAATCTCCGCCACAATCTCCGGGGACGAGACAACCCGGGGTCTGCCGCCACAGTTGACTTTGATCCCAACGACGTCCGATGGATCGAAGAAGCGCCGCCACGCATCGACGGCTCCTGCATCTCCTGTGAGCCCGCACATCCCGCGCGCCATCATTTCGCGCACAGTTGCCGTATCCACCTTCTCACTAGACTCGTCAATGCACTTTGCCGAGCGCACGGAAACCACTAGGCCCGGGTAGGGACCAGGCATACCGGGTTTCGTAAGAGCAGGATAGGAGCTTCTGACATGATACTTGGGCAGCGGAGAGTCTTGGGACTCTAAACTCAAGGGCCTCGCGGCCAGGAGTTGCAAGAAGGTTCTTCGTTCCATATTGTTCAGTGCTCCGTTTCATCAGTGGAGTAATGCACCTTGGACGGGGTGGAGCGAGCGCTCCGCGCACGCTGAACAACGCGCGGAAATGCGCGTTCCCAGAGTTTCTGCGTTCGGCAAACTCACTTCACCCTGAGCATCACGACGCCATGGCCGGAGGCATAAGTGAAATCCCCGGCCCTCACCGCTCAATTGACGAGTCTCCCCTCACCCGACCTGCGGCCACCCTCTCCCCCGATGGGGCGAGGGAATTAAGATCAATAGGTTCTACTCTTCCCTCGCCCCTTTCTTATTGATTTTATTGCAGGCGGATGGCCTGCCACTTGGAAACACCTTCTTCGATGAGGATGTGTTGATCCGCCGGGATCTTTTCTAGTGTGTCAACAATGCCACTTGGCCAGCGGACCATAAGACGATCAACCACTCTATGGCTCCCTAAGCCAAAGTGCAATCTCAAGTCGCTTTGGGATAAATAACTCCCGCCGCTTCTGACTTCGTCAACCTGCTTTAAGAAGCCTGCCTGAATTTCAATCCGAGCTCCGATGCCATCTGCGTTTGATTTCTTTCCTCTGGTAGTAATTCCTATCCAGTGATTACTCATCGGTCCTTCCGGAACCAAAAGAGACGGCGGTTCATTCATCTCATTGACAGCAACAACCAACCTTCCCCTATTATCAATGTCTGCCGATGCGGCACCCCGGCTAGAGTGAGCCGCTGTCAGTGCCGGCCCGGACGTTAAGGAGACATCTTCAAAATTTCCATCCCCAAGATTGCGGTAGAGCAGCTTTCGTTGCTTGTAGGTCGTGTCAACCTTGCCTTGATCGATTTCGGGAGCGATGTGTCCATTAACCATAAGGATATCAGGCCAGCCATCATTATCGTAGTCCAAAAACAGGACTCCCCAGCCCAAGTGGCTGCGTATGCGCCCAAGACCCGCTTGAAAGACGAAATCGGAAAAGGTTCCATTTCCATTGTTGTGATAAAGGTTAGGGCTGTCATCCGAGAAGTTGGTCTTAACAATATCCATCTGCCCGTCGTGATTATAATCGGCTGCGGCCACTCCCATTCCTGCTTGAGCTTCACCATCGTCATTGTAGGCAGTTCCGGAATCAAAACCCATATCTGTAAAAGTACCGTCTTGATTGTTTCGATAGAGAATGCTGGCTGCGGAATCGCAAGCGACATAAATGTCTGTCCAACCGTCGTTGTTGTAATCTAAGGTCAATACTCCAAGTGCATAATGGCCCCCCGTCTTGCGGATACCAGCGGTTTCGCTTGTATCACTGAAAGTCCCGTCCCCTCGATTGTGATAAAGATAGTTTGACGCGCCTTTCAACCCGCGAGGGCCACAAGGCAGGGGCACGCCTTTGTATTGGCAATACTGGCCTGCTCCTGGAAGGGGAATATTGGAAAGATCTAGACCCAGATCTACGTAGGTGGCAACAAATAGATCCAGCTTGCCATCGTGATCATAATCCAGGAAGGCACAACCCGTATTCCATCTTCCGTCTTGACCGGCTACACCTGCTTTTTCCGCAATTTCAGCAAAGGTTCCATCCCCTTTGTTGCGATACAGCTTATTCCTGCCATAATAGGTAACAAACAGGTCTTCTTGTCCGTCATTGTCATAATCGCCTGCACAAACACCTTGTCCCCAACCCGAGTAAGTAATTCCCGAAAGGCCCGTGACATCGACAAAGGTCCCATTGCCTTTGTTCCTGTAAAGATGGCTGATCGGTGGAGAACCGCTGTTAGAAGAAGATTCCAAGCGTGTTCCATTTACAAGAAAAAGGTCGACATAGCCATCTCGATCAAAGTCGAAGAAAGCTACGCCCGAGCCCGTTGTTTCGAGCAAGTATCTCTTTCGATCTTCCCCCCCGAAAACATTGGGTGAGACCAGACCGGCCTTTTCCGCAACACCGACAAAAACTAATGGGCTTTGTTTCAGATCAGACTGTGAGTGTGACGAAAGAAGAAGAATTGCAATTACAACCCAGCCGGTGCAGTACCACTTCAGAAGAGCTCCAGGCAAGAGCTTTTCTCCCATCCAGGAGTTCTTCAAGTCACTAGCGTCCGAAGGATGACTCATGGTCGAGAATCTCGCGTCTGGTTTGGACCCCGCTTTTCTATCGAGGAATTTTCCTTCGGGTTAGGACGCAAAGGCAGATCGGAAGCGGTCATCAGGTCCTCTGATCTTCGAGGTTGGAGGGAGCATTGAGAATTGCTATGATTCCTGCGCACGCATTAGGTGCGAGCGCCCAAGCCCACGAAAGTAAGATTATTGCGATTCCAACTGGATTTCAGCTGAGCTTATGAGGATGAGAATTTCTCATCATTTTGTTCTTACCCTAATGTTTGGCTTCCTATTTCCTCTGGGAATCCGAGCCCAAGACATCACACCAGAAGAGCAGAAATATTTGCTTTCTACTTTGCCTTTGATTGATAGTGGCCACCTAGCAAAAGCGGAGGAAAAACTGATTGAGGGCCTAAAACTATACCCAAATTCGGCAATTATTCATAACGGGTTAGGTATTGTCTACCAAAAAGAAAACAAGATCGGCGCGGCAGTAGATGCGTTTCAAACAGCGATAAGGTTGCTCCCATCATTCACGGCCGCACAACTCCATTTGGCGCTGATTTATGAGGAACAGGACAAACGAGCAGAAGCGATCGAACTATACAAGGCGGTTGGCAAGAGTACTTCTCATCTTGAGGCCTTAACCACTGCTGGGGTTGGGCTGGCTCAATGCGAAGATTTTAAAGCTGCCATTGATGTCCTTGAGAAAGCGCGATCTCTCCAACCGAATTCTTTTTTGGTTGGATTTAACCTGGCTTTGGCCTACTACAAAACTAAAGACTGGCGGTCTGCTTCGAACGTGCTGGAGTCCGTAAGACCGGACGGAGAGGGTGACAAGGCAGACCTGCTTTTTTTGCGAGGAAAAATCAAACAGTCCTTAAACCAAAATGGGAGTCAGGCTGATTTTGCCGAGGCCTGCCGTCTCATGCCCTCAATGGAAAGCTATTGTGTCGATGCCGGGCTGACTTTGATGAAGCTAGAAAGATTTGCAGAGGCGTTGGCAGCATTACAAAAGGGTGTCGAAAAAAACCCTTCCTCATCGGCGCTCTTGTCAGCCCTGGGGTTAGTCCAATTCCGGCTTGGAAGATATCAGGAAGCGATCCAAAGCTATAGCCGCGTGATTGAGAAGAATCCCGCTGCTGACGCCTCTCGGGAGGGTCTCGCTTTTCTGCTCTATATCACGGGAGATCTGGGTAGAGCTCGGGACATTGTCGAGAAAGGGCTTGAGAATCCGTCAGCGGACTTTTATCTCTCGCAATTACACGCCATGATTCTGTATCGCATTTCCCGAGATCTTTGGGCCCGTGCACTGGATTCTCTTGGCCAGGCTTTGAAGAAAAATCCTAACTTTGCGCCTGCGCATTTCCTGAAAGGAAAAATTGAAATGGAAAAGGAGCACCTCGATGTTGCGCTTCTGGATTTCCAAAAAGCGGCTGAGCTCGATCCCAGTTACCCTCTCCCGCATTACAGGATAGCCCAAATCTATCTCAGGAAGGGGTTGCTGCGGGAGGCTGAGGCGGCCAAGACGAAATTTTCTAAATTGGGTGACATACGAGAGGAGGATCTCTTAACCAGGCAGACTCAGGATCTCCTCATGCAGGCAACCCAAGCCCCAACTTCGCCTTAGGGCTCCATTTCACAGGCGGCCGAGCCGCCTTGAAAATACGTCATCGTAATTGCGAATAGCATTGCTAACCACATGCGGCGAACTCTCCCAGTCCCACTTTCAATAATTCCTTTGTTCCTACTGCAAGTGATCTTGGGAATA
>JBGOVH010000376.1:0-3996 GCA_041478005.1 Terriglobia bacterium
AATCCAAGTTGCGCCTCAGATCAGAAAGCACTTCCAATGACGCAAATGAAAAATCACATTTATTGAAAATAGAATTTGTAGCTGGATCCACAACCACCGCAAACAGCGCGGTGATCGTGGCTACCCATCAAATGAAACGTAACCGAGTTTATGAAACGAAGCACTTAGGAACGTTTCAAGCTGGATTTTTGAACCGAGCCCAGCAACAGCTTGTCGCCTTTTACCTTCGCTTCAAAACGGTCTAGGGGACGCGGGGCAGGACCAGTCATCACTTTGCCCTCGATGGACAAGGTTGAGGAATGGCAAGGACACAGAAATTCCTTATTCTGCGATTCCCAATGATAGGCACAACCAAGATGAGGACATTGTGGCGAAAAGGCAATGACTTCATTGTCGGGCCGTTTTACGACCCAAGCCGTTGTCTTTTCACTTGTAATTTTCCAACCGTCTATCCGGTTTCGTCGAAAAACGAATTCTTGAGGAGTTTCCAGTGGCAGCTCTTTGAGGCTGCCAGCATCGACCCATTCATTTTCTTTCTTCGGACGCGGAGGCCAGAGTAGATACACAGCTGCCGGCAATGCCAGAATGATGCCCATGAGAGACCAAAGGCCATAGATGAGAGTCAAATGAAATGCTCTTCGGTTCATAGATCCCTTCAGCTCTCAAGTGCAGCTGTTCCTGAGGTCATAGGCGAGTACATTATCTGCAAACGCTTTGATTTTAATCCAAGAACAAGGATTTATCTACGAATCTTGTATGGCACCTACGGGCGGAACCTTTGGTAGGCTCGACAAACGCGCTGGTTGCGTTTGTCGAGGGCAGGTGTACCCGCCATGGAAAGCCCACGATAGCCGCAGAAAGCGCGTCAATCGTGGCTACCCATGCCAATGCGGTTCCCCCCACAATTGAGGCATTAACGAATCTTGCTAATTTCCATTGAGTTATTAGCCACGAAGGAAAGGGCCTCATCGAAGCGAAACACACCGGCCGTGCAGCCTAAGGCCCGTGTGCAGGAAGCTCCCACCGCGCTCGCAAATTGTAAGCACTGCTCCAAAGGCCACTGCTCTAGTAGTCCCGTCAAGAATCCAGCTGCAAAGGCATCCCCGGCGCCCGATTCGTCAACAGAATTTACTCTAAATGAACCTGCCTGAATAACTTCATTTCCGCGTCTCGCCAACGAACCGCGACTTCCCTGCGTAATCACGATGGTACTGGAAGGATTCAAGGAAGCGAAGAAGTCAGCCTGAGCCGCAGGTTCCAATTCTCCGGTGAGGATTCTAGCCTCATCATCATTGGGAAGGAAAACATCCGTGTATGCAAGGATCTCTTTCAATTGTTGAAACGGGAGAGTGCTGCCCGAAGGAACAACCACATCCAGCACTGTCGTCAGGGACTGCTCTCTGGCTGTCCTGAAAAGTTGAACCAATTCCTTCGGCCCAAACTGAGGCATGGCCATGAACCCACCTACATAAATTGCCTTTGCCCCGTTCAGGGCATCCGAGTCGACATCTCTGAGGGTCAAGTCGGCATTGGCGCCAACCGTGTGGATATATCTACGATCCTCTCCATTCACATTAATGATGACAGTACCCGAAGTCGGATGTGTGTGGCTGCGCTTAATGTGCGAAGTGTCAACCCCAAGCCGTTCCAGGTCCTTCAGCACAAAGTCCCCGAAAAGATCCTCGCCGACCTTTCCCAGAACCTTAACGTCTCGCCCCAAGCGCCTTAGATCAGCGGCGGTGTTGGCTGCGCATCCACCCACTGTCAAAAGAAAACGCTCCGTGAGTTTCAGTTCCCCTGCTGCTGGAATGGAGTCAATCGGGCTGGCAAAGATGTCGGCAACCAAGATTCCCAAACAGATGACAGACACGGGAGGCTAACTCCTTATCTCCGAATTGATGGGAAAGCATGCATGAGTCCAATGACACATAGGTGAAACGTGACTCGTGAAACCTGGACTCTGAACTCCCTAACCACCGACAACTGACTTTACCGTCTTCACAATTCTTTCCACAGAAGGCACGTAAAAATTCTCCATGACGGGAGCAAAGGGAACTGGCGTGTCGGGTGCGGCAACCCGGCGAATCGGGCCTTGCAAGAATCCAATGCACTCGTCGGCTGCGCGTGCCGCCACTTCAGCTCCCCATCCGCCAGTCAGGTTGTCTTCTTCCACGATAACAAGTCTCCCTGTCTTGCTTACAGATTCAAAAAGGGCTGGCCAGTCAAAAGGGACCAAGGTTCGGACATCGAAGACTTCAGCTTCAATACCCGACTCAGACAAAATTTTTGCAGCCTGCATCGATTTATGAACCATCAGAAGATTCGCCACCAGGGTAATATCCTTCCCCGGACGAACTATTTTGGCTTGTCCAAAAGGAATGAGATATTCCCCCTCCGGGACCGTTCCGAACACCTCAACTCCTCCCACTTCCTTTCTCGAACCCTTGCTTCCGTAGAGCAGTTTGTGCTCAAAAAAAATGACCGGATCGTCCATACGGATGGCTGTTTTCAGAAGACCCTTGGCATCATAGGGATTGGAAGGACAGGCTACTTTCAGACCGGGAACATGCATGAAGAAAGCTTCTAGAGACTGGCCGTGTTGCGCGCCTCGGGTGGTGGCGCCTATGGGCGCTCGCATAACCATTGGCACGCGCAGCTTGCCTCCCGACATGTAACGGAGCTTGGCTGCATGATTGGCGAGTTGATCCATAGCGAGAAAGAGGAAATCTCCGTACTGCACATCGGCCACAGGACGCAGACCACCCAAAGCCGCACCCGTTGCGATTCCGGCGAAACCCGCCTCTGAAATCGGCGTGTCAATGACCCGATCATGACCAAACTCCTCCGCCAACCCGAGCGTCACCGTAAAGGCGCCACCAAAACCACCTTTCACACCGATATCTTCGCCTATGAGAATAACTCGATCGTCTCTGCGCATTTCCTCACAAAGAGCTTCGCGCAATGCTTCGACGATCGAGAGCTTTCTTCCACCCACCTCTGGCTTGGAAATCATTTCATTCAACGTAGACATCCGACAGGCACTCCTCTGGCAATGGACTGGGACTGGCTTCGGCAAATGCCACCGCTTCATCTAACTCAATCTCAACCGAAGTCCTCGTTTCCTCGATCAGCTTCTCGTTTAAGAGCCCGGACGCAAGACAGGCACCTTCAAAAAGGGTTATGGGATCGCGCTGTTTCCATTCCGCAACTTCTTCCTTGGGCCGGTAATGACCTGGATCACTACGGGAATGACCTGCAAACCGATAGGTTTCGAGTTCGAGCAGGGTGGGCCCTCCCCCGGATCGAGCGCGATTTCCGGCTTCCAGGGTAGCTTGATATACCCTCTCTACGTCATTACCATCGACTGTCTTTCCAGGTATCCCGTAGGCCGTCGCTCGCTCGCTTACCGTCTTGACCTTCATGACGGTATCAATCAAGGTAGAGGCTCCATACTTGTTGTTCTCACAAATGAAAAGCACAGGTAAATCCCAAATGGCAGCCATATTGATGGCCTCGTGAAAGATTCCCTCATTGGCTGCGCCATCACCGAAGAAACAGGCTGCGATATTGGGCTTCTTCAAGTATTTGAAAGACAACGCATATCCCGCAGCCAATGGAATCCCTCCGCCTACAATAGCAATGGCGGGGAGCATGCCCATCTCGGGATCTCCCATGTGCATGGAACCTCCCTTTCCTCCGCAGCAACCTGTTTTCTTAGCAAACAATTCTGCCATCAAGTACTTCACTGGGATTCCGCGTGCCACCGCGTGTTCATGCGGACGGTGCGTGCTGGTCAACAGATCGTTTTCATTTAGAGCCTCGCAAACCCCCACAGCACAGGCTTCCTGTCCCTGCGCCTGGTGAATGGTCCCCGGCATCCGCCCTTGCAGGAATAACGAGTTGACCCTTTCCTCAAACATCCGGCAAAGCCGCATACGACGGTACATTGCCAACTTCCTCTCATTGGTTAACACAGCTTCTTTCATAAAGGGTCCA
>JBGOVH010000509.1:0-3139 GCA_041478005.1 Terriglobia bacterium
AGAACAACTGTCGCAAGGCCCTTAGGGATTATTGGAAGCAACTCGACAACTCATCCTTGACCCGTTTCTTCGCGCGTGCTTTACTCCAAGCTTATGTGGTCGCAAATGAAATTCAGCCGGTAGCTACGGCCACAAACCGCTGCCCTCGTTGTGGTCATCTTCCGCAAGTGGGTGTTTTGCAGCCCCAGGGCGAAGGGAACACCTTGAAGCTGGCCTGCTCCTTATGCTTCCATGAATGGCCCTTTCCTCGTGGACATTGCGTCACCTGCGGAGAGAACGAGGAAAAGAACCTGGTCTATTACTCGAGTCGTGAGTTCGACCATCTCCAGGTCCAGGCTTGTGAAACCTGCCTCGGCTATCTTCATGCCATTGACTTATCCAAGGAGCCAGAAGCAGTTCCTGACGTAGATGAGCTTGTAGCTCTTCCCCTTGACGTCTGGGCACAACAGCAGGGCTACCACAAATTTCAAGCAAACCTGGCCGGGATTTGAGATCTGGTGCTGGAAGCAAAGCTGGATCAATCAGCCACTACGGCGCGAAGGACGCGAAGAAGAGAAGGCCGCAAATGAACGCGAATGGACGCTAATATGCCCAAGAAATACTTCCATTACCGTTCTCTGGAAGAACTCCAGCAGGAGATTCAGGAGCTGAATCTGGCGATCCGATTAGAGCCAGATGTTGAAAAGATCAAAGCCACCCTGGGAAGGCCTGTAAAGATGGGGTCTTACACGGCAGGCAACTCGATAGCGATTCATCCTATGGAGGGATGCGATAGCACTCCCATCGGGCAACCAGATCAGTTGACATTTCGACGCTATGAGCGATTTGGGCGTGGAGGCGCCAAGCTCTTATGGTTCGAAGCCACGGCAGTGGTTCCTGAAGGAAGAGCCAACCCTCGCCAATTGCTAATCAATGACTACAATGCGCGATCGTTGGAAAGTTTGTTGACGCGCACACGGACCGCGCACAAAGAAGTTTATGGCACCACCAATGATTTGGTGGAGGTGTTGCAGCTGACGCATTCAGGGCGTTATAGCTATCCCCTGCCTTTGATTTGTCAGCATCATCCTGTCTTGGACAAGGTGACCTATATGGATCGAAAAAAAGGCATCGCTCTTCCTGAGGACTATCCCCTTTTGAGCGATGGCACCATTGAGCAGATTGAAGATCGATTTGTGGACGCAGCAATGCTGGCGCGCGAGATTGGCTTCAAAGGCATTGACTTGAAACTGACGCATGGATATTTCGGCAACGAGCTGCTTGGAGCGAGAACCCGGCCGGGGAAATATGGAGGGTGCCTGGAAAATCGCACCCGTTTCTTGAAAAATGTTTTTGAGAAGATACGGTCTGCTACAGGTCCAGATTTCCTGCTGTCTTCACGTCTGGGCGTATTTGATGGCGTTCCTTACATGACCGACCCCGAAACGCGACTTGGCAAACCCAGATCTTTTCCTGTTCCCTATACGTGCGGTTTTGGAGTTAACCCAGACAACCCCCTCGAGCCTGACCTTGCAGAACCCAAAGAAGTCCTGCGGATCATCAGACGCCTCGGTGTTTCTCTGGTCAATATATCCATGGGGAATCCCTATGCCAATCCACACATTGGTCGTCCGTTTGAAAAACCTGACGACGGGAACTACGAAGCTCCTGAACATCCGCTTATTGGGGTGGACCGGCACTTTCGGCTGTGTGCAGAATTACAGAAGGCTTTTCCGGATTCTGTGTTCGTAGGAACAGGATATAGCTGGCTGCAGCACTTTCAATTGCATGCTGGTGCCGCAAACATTCGCGACGGCAATATCACGATGATGGGTATCGGGCGGGGGGCATTGGCGTATCCCAGTTTTGCCAGGGATGCATTAATCAAGGGATTTCTGGATACTGGCAGCACGTGCAAAACCTTAACCTTCTGTACTTTTCTTATGCGCCAAAAGGATCATCCCCTGGGTCAGTATCCAACCGGCTGCCCTCCTTTTGACAAGGAAGTCTATGGAACCATCATTAAAGATGCGAGAGCAAGAAAGAATGAAAAGCTTCAGCGGAAAACGGGCCAGTGACTCTAGGAAGAGAGGGAGAATCTCTTCTCACACAAACGACTTAATTAAGCTCGCGAATAATTAACCGAAACCTTAGAAATATCCTCGAAATAGAGTCCTAACACCTCACCAATCTGTTGTAGCGTAAATGGCTTGGGTATCACCGAAACTGGTGCATGGTCGAGAATGCTGCGAAACAAATGGTCATCTCCTGTCAGAGCTGTTATCACAACGAAGACCAGTTCCTTGTCTGTTTCCTTAAGAGCCTTCAGAGTGTCCACTCCATTCATCCCAGGCATGTTGAGATCCAGAAAAACCATACGAAAAGAATCGTGCTGAACCGCTTCTATGGCTTGAGGACCACCAGGAACAGCCACAGCTGACAACTCGTGGAGCTCCACCATTCTTTTCAAGGTTTCGCGTACTTGTTCTTCATCGTCCACAATTAAGACTTTCTGCCGACTAGAATATTGAGTGCTGGGTTTTGGTCCCATCGCGAGCCAGGCGTCAATTTGTGATCTCTTGAATCGCAGGCTTCCTCCGACTTTCAGTGAAGGGATTTTGTTCTGTCGGGCCAATAGATAAACCGTTTGTTCTTTGAGCTTTAGATAATCGGCAACTTCCTTGACTGTAATCAACGAATCATCCATTGGGCCTCCTTACTAACCTTTCTTAGCATCAGTCTAAACCTTATTGGTTTATTTTTCCAATTGCTAAATTTGATCCTCTTTTACTGTTTTCTTCCCTTTGCCAATCGGTCATAACCGACAGAAATGTCAAGTTTGGGTCTTTGTTTGAATCGAGATAGGGGATCTTGTGAAGTCAAAGAGGCTTTTCTTCCCTACTCTCCCTGCAACAGGGGAAGCATCTCTCTAACGGCACGGTCAAGCCCGACCAGGGCAGCACGGGAGATGATGCTGTGTCCAATGTTGAGCTCTTCAATCTCGCGGATTTGACTGATGGACTTTACGTTTCGGTAAGTCAGGCCATGTCCGCCGTGCACACGCAGGCCAAAAGAATCTGCCAGCATGGCTGCCGATTTGACTTCTTCCAGACTTCGAACCGCAAGCAATTCATTCTTGGGGTTGAGGTACAAAGTGGAT
>JBGOVH010000066.1:0-8971 GCA_041478005.1 Terriglobia bacterium
AATCAAGACCTTCCCCTTGCGGGGCATCAAAGACTCGCCGCCCTACCTGCACGACGACCGGTTGCTGACGCTGGAGGACACGGTGGAGTTCTTCAACCTGACTCTTGATCTCAAGCTCACCGAGCCAGAGAAGAAGGATCTCGTCGCCTTTATGCGACAGCTTTAGACGGAAGCAGTGGTGGGAGGCCCGAAACCTCTAAACGGTCAGACGGAGTAAATCGGGGACAGACTACTCAATTCGAAACTGGTCGCCCAATCGAGCGCTGCACCGGCAGGTGGCCGAGGCTGTGACGGCGCTTCAGGCGCTGGAGACTTTTGGAGGTTAATCATGGCCGATCTACTATTTCTTCCCTTTAAGATCATTGGGTTTTTTGTATTGCTACCTTTCCGTGTGCTGAGCTTCATCATCTTCTTCCCTTTGAAGCTTATCTTGTTCCTACTGTCCATTGTGCTCTTCGTGGCGTTGATCCCGATTGCCGTGCTGATGATTCCGATGGTTCTGCTGGCCATACCCGTGCTCATGTGCTTCGGGTTAATCAAACTGGTAACAAACTAGCCAGGGGCTGCTCTACCGACATCCGGGTGGAACGCACTCCGCTGCATGATCAAGCGTGCCCGGAGCGCCCGCACCCCCCTCACCGCTGATGATCCCATCCTATGACGCGATATTGATTGTCTCTTTCGGAGGGCCGGAAGGGATGGAAGAGGTAAACCCTTTTCTGCAAAATATTCTGAAAGGGAGAAATATCCCTGAACTGCGTATTCGAGAAGTGGCTCACCATTACGAAATATTTGGCGGGATCAGCCCGATCAATGCCCAAAATCGGAAGCTTATTGCCGCCCTAAAAGACGAACTGTATGCACACGGCCCGCGATTGCCCGTCTATTGGGGGAACCGAAACTGGCATCCTCTGCTCCGGGATACTTTGAGGCAGATGGCCGGGGATGGCGTCCGCATGGCTTTGGCCTTTTTCACTTCGGCGTACAGCTCGTATTCGGGGTGCCGTCAGTATCGGGAGAACATCCAGAATGCCCAAGAAGAAGTCGGGCCAAATGCGCCCCAAATTGACAAACTCCGATGCTTTTACAATCATCCTGGCTTCATCAATCCTAACATCGAGAATGTACAAGCCGCTCTGAATCAGATCCCAGAGGCACGGCGACCCGCCGCTCCCATTGTGTTTACGGCTCACAGCATTCCTCTGTCGATGGCAAGCCACTGCCCTTACCAAGTCCAACTCATGGAGACCAGCCGGCTCATTGCAGAAGGATTGGGTTACGAGAACTGGCGCCTAGTCTACCAAAGCCGCAGTGGTCCACCCTCTCAACCATGGCTTGGGCCCGATATCGTGGACACTCTAAGTGAATTGAGGTCGGCAGGAACGGAAGATGTTGTAGTCGCTCCGGTGGGATTTATCTCGGATCACATGGAAGTGATTTACGATTTGGACATTGAAGCACATCGGCACTGTGAGAAGATTGGCCTGAATATGGTCCGAGCCGCCACTGTGGGCTGCCATCCAACCTTCATCGGAATGATTCGAGAACTCATCATGGAACGCATATCCCCTGAGCCGGTTCGCCTATTTCTGGGAAAAATCGGACCAAGCCACGACATTTGTCCAGAAGATTGCTGCTTAATTGGAGGAAGTAGACCTCTCTACTGAAAATAGAGTTTTGTCGCGCCGAATCGTTATTCTGACTCTGCGGCTTTTGGAGCGGCTCCCGTCCAAGCTTTGAGCAGATCAAGTCTCTAACAAGTCAAAGCTTCGCCCGGGCAAAGCCCTTGATATCCCGAGTGGAACGCGCTCCGTCGCGCGTTTATCCAGCGTGCGCGCAGCGCCCGCTCCACCTCGGTTTGTTCGAGTTCTTGTGCGAAACGGCTTTGCCAACATAACGGACTAGGCGCCTAATAACAGTTTTCAATTAAACGTCGTCGGGTACAACGAAAGGCGGGCGGTATTCCCTTTTCAGATACTTGTTGGCTTCCTGATCATTTCCAAATGTTTCCGTCATTGGATCAAAGGCAAGCTTTCTTCCGATACGGTAGGACACATTGGCCAAGTGGCACAAGGCAGCCGACAGTCGGCCCTCTGCCGCATCACAGTTCAACTCCGCTTGCCTTCGGCTCCTGACTGCTTTTAAGAAATTATCCACGTGCGAAGCGGTCTCCCAGATGTCACTTTCAGCGGGTTCCATGTGGCTGACAAGTTCACGCTTCTCTCCTCGATACATCTGAAACCCTTCCGAATTCAGACATAAATAGCCTTCACTGCCGAAGAATGTATTCCCGATGAAGTTAGGGTCATGTTGGGTGATGTGCGGTTCGCCGCCGGTCATCAGTCCCCGCACTTCAAATACTAGCTGGCAATTGTCGAATTCAAAAGTTGCCAATTGCGTGTTTGGAGTCTCCTGATCATCGTCGTAAATGAATTTCCCGCCGCTTGAGTGAATCTTGTGAGGAAGTGTACTCTTGCCTAGTCCCCAGCGCGCCAGGTCCATCTCATGGACACCCTGGTTTCCGATATCTCCAGAACCCGTGTCCCAAAACCAATGCCAGTTGTAATGAAACCGGTTGGCTTGAAAAGGACGTTCTGGAGCAGGACCTCTCCACAAGTCATAATCGACTCCTGCAGGCACAGGCTCAGGCGTCCGTTTTCCAATCGAAACCCGCCGTTTGAAACAGATTCCCCTGGCCATATAAATTTTTCCAATGGCCCCCTGCTGAACCAACTCAATGGCACGCCGATAATGCGGAATGCTGCGAGCCTGAAGACCGATCTGGACGACCCTCTGGTATTTGCGCGCCGCTTCCGCCAATTGGCGACCCTCAAAAATGTTATGGCTGCCCGGCTTTTCGAGATAGACGTCTTTCCCTGCCTGGCAGGCCCAGATCGCCGCTAGAGCGTGCCAGTGGTTGCAGGTGGCAATCGTCACTACATCGACTTGCTTATCCTCCAGCAAACGGCGGATATCCCCATAAACCTTGGGTTTGCCACCCTGAATCTCGGCCACTTGCTGAACCGCTCGTTCTGCCACAGTGGCATCGATGTCGCACACAGCAACCACAGGAGAGTCCTTGCGTTGGCCAAACTGATGTATGTGCTCACGTCCTCGCCCCCGAAGACCCACCACAGCAACCTGGATTCGGTCGTTCGGACTGCCAGCCCGTAATTTGGTTGCAGAAAAGGTGATGGCGGCAGCGGTAGAACTTTGAAGGAATGCTCGACGCTGAATCGACTTCATACGACCTCCTTTCTCTTCATTGTATCCGTTCCATAAACTCGAGAAAGAGCCGGGCGTATCGATCGAGAGTCTCGAGGCTTCCTCCCTCGATCAATGGGGAACACATTTCATAAATGCGGCCGTTTGGCCTTGAGCATGACACCCCGGAAACCAAGGTCAGCGGCCTTATCAATGAATCGGTCGATGGAAAGGCAAACCTGTCCCCAACTTCCTGAATAACTGACCGAATGAAGCATGGGGATGAATTTCATGATGATCTTATCCTCCCTTAAATCGTCCTCGTCGTCGATGTCGTCCTCGTAATCGGCTTTCAAGACACCAGTTCGACAACGATAAACAGAATAAGGAGCTTCTCGAAAATAGGGGTTTTTGTAGCGCAGAGTCGCTTCTTGACTCTGCGACTTTCGCATAAATTTATCAAGAAAAGCCAGGTCAGCGTAATGCGTTGGTTTCGGATGGCGAAGAGCCGCCCTAAGATTACTCCAGCGTGCGCAGGAGCGCCCGCTCCACCTTCCTTGAGTGGCACGCGCGGTCCGTCGTGCCTTCTCTTTTCCCAGTAACTAGCGCATTACGAGTCAGCCTTCTTTTCATTAATTACTTTCTAGTGGGTGCGCTACTTTTTTGCCGCTGAAAGTGGCATACAGCCCAAATCAATTCATCTCCAGTCTTCTGAAAATGAAATGAGACAGAAGAGCAATCACTGCAATCTGCAAAAGCCCACCCACTAGTGCAGACGGAAACGCCCGATAAGCAGCCTGATTGGCGGCCGAAAGGATCATGGTGACACCCACCGCGAGAGGCACGACAGACAAACAAGATCTCAAGACAAACACAAAAGCTGCCCAGAGCAACAGGCCGAAAATGAGGCCAGATAGCAACCAGTAACGAATGCTCTCAATTCCTTCTATACCCGTCAACGTCAGACCAGCTACCATAAGAAGGATCATCACGGACACTTTCCTTGTTGTCCAGCCCCGGCTGAAATAATCGATCCCCACAAAAAGCAGCAAAGTCACTACAGTTCCAATCACCAACGGGTAAATGGAACCAACGGCGCTGCTGAGCCATGGTAGAAAAGTCCCGACCGGAGAATAATCTGCGAATATGGGTGAGAGAGAAGGCGAAGTCATAGTACTGAACGCAGTCGTTAACCCAGCCAGCAATAGACCAGTCGAGACGCCTCGAATCCATCCGGCGCGGGACGTCATAGCCGCTTGCTTGGGCTTCAACACTTGAAGGTATCCAAGCACCAGTGCAAACAGGATAGCCCCCAGAGCGGATCCGATGAGTCCGCCAAAGATCGTGACCAGCAGTTGGTTCGCAAGGGGCTCGGAAGTCGAAAAACGAGCCTGGGTTTCAGGCCAATGATTGAAACGGTTGAAAATTTGCTGCGCAAGCTGTAGCGAGAAGAATATGAGAAAAGTAGAGAAAGAGAATTTCTTTCTGCTCCACTGAATCAAAGCAACGATAGCTGCGCCAAGCAATGACAATCCAAGCAAAGACCAACAACACAGCGTGATTATCCTTGCAAGACGGCGGTCACTGCGTTCCCTGCGTTCCCATTCCTCCGGCACAAAGATAAAGCGATAGGCATCGACAGCATGATCGCCTGCGATATGGACGGCAATGCGAGCCTGGCCTTCTTTCAAGGGATAGTCCTGTGGATCGGAGAAGGTAAACACCCAATCCCCCCGAGCGAGGAGCTTGGAAGCCACTGCCGAGACTTCTTTGAGTTTCTCAGGCTCCAAATGAAATGTTGATTTGAGAGCCTGATGAGCCACAAGACGAGCATCCGGTTCCTGCAAGCTTGCGCCTGGAGCTGATTCCGGAAGCTCGTGCTGAATACGAAGAACTTCACCATTTCTCACAATGGCAATGTTATACTCCTCGGCCCGTTGAACTACATCCCCCTTGAACCGAGCAAATCGAACATTCCAACCAGGCGGAGTCAAATAAGTTTCCATCAGCCGATGATAAACCTGACGGTTACCGGATCGCCAAACAAAGCGATCTTGTTCGTCAATACCTCCTTGAATAGAAGGTAAGACCTTCCAGTCCTGAGAGAGCGTTACTCCTTTCTTTTCCAGCGTCTCCCTGGCAATTCGAATAGCCGTTTTCCGATTCACACTTAGAGGGGGAGCATCCTGTTTGAAGTTTGCTCCCACAATCCAAAGAATCAATCCGGCCACTCCTCCAATAAACAAACGGTGAGCACCAATGACGAATGCCGCTTCTGCACGTTGCACAACGGACTCTTGGGCGGCTTCAACCTTCGGCAGCGCAGGCTTCCAGGCACAGTTGTAATGCTCCTCCTGCAAATTCCTCCATGCCCCCGCCTTCAATCGGGCACGGAGCACTACCCACAAAGGTGTCAGGGCCAGGAAGATTACCAGTAGCTGGTTTACCCAGGCTCCGTGAGCCGAGGAGACGAACAGTGGAAGAGAAAACCAAGTCACATCAAAAACGAAGTGCGAGATGATGGAAGGAAGAAGACCGTAGATCAGGTAGATCCCACCAAATACGAAGGAAGGAATGATTATTTCTATGAGCCGGGCATAGGCAGGCTGGCTCGGATAATTTGCATGTATCGCCCCAAAGATGATGGCCTGCAGAATAAAGGCAACCACCAGAAAAGCTTTTCTTCTCCCAAACCGTGCTCCCAGCAAGGCGGCTGCTGAAAGCGGAACCGCCCGGAATAAACACTCTTCCCAAAATCCAGCCTGTAGCGACAGTGCAATCGGCGACAACCAGGGAACATAATTGGCCAGGACATCGGGCTGAAACAGGACGTCTGATGGGGTCCACCACCCAAAATGACGGGTCGTGAGAAAATAGATCGTTACAACGAAGGCAAAATCAAAGCCGACGATTAAATATCCTCCCAGGGTTCGACCCAATATGGCCAGCGAACTGGCCGTTTCCGGTGTCCAGAGTTTCCAATGCTGGATCATATGGGGAAAAGCCTTGCGGGTAAGGCTTTCGGCAGCCATAAAGGTAAGCGTCAGGAGCAGTGTCCAAAGAGCAAATTCCCCCAATTGCATCAGGATTTGTTGAGTGAGAAATACACGCACAGACACAGCCGTGTCGTAGTTCATCCAACTTAAGGGAAGTGAAGCCAGGCCAGCCAGCAAATTCAAGAATGCGATCAAGAGCCCCCAAAGTAACGGCTTCTTCCATAAGACCCAGTGTTGGCGGAGCAGGAAAAAAAGACCAATGATACATCCCCCAACAATGTAAAGAATAAGCATGGCGAAGGACGCAAAAGCTGCGATGGTGTTGTTGGCTGAGCGCATTTCTTCATAGCGGCGCTCAAATGCTTCGGGAACCTTGATGAAAGGAGTCAAGTCCGTCAACTTGTCTCCACCCACGCCCAACTGCAACCGATAAAGTCCTTCACCAATTTTTTTATTGGGGCGCTCATAGACGAAGCTATGGTCAATGCGGCCACTTGGCCTGGTTTCCTGTGAGGATTCGGCCAAAACATATTCGTTCAGATGAATTCCCCAGTCTTCCTTGGCTGTTTTCTCCGCCAGAGCGCGAGCAACTTCAACAGGCAGACTAGCGCCAGGCGCATTTTCCGGGAGCTTCTCCCGAAAGCCGTAAGGCTTCCCAGCCGGTGTAAATCGAATTGTGGATTCGTTGGCGTCTCCCTCTTTGAAGTGCCGAACTTGCCAGGTATAAGGAGAAACCAAAGCCTCTTGCAGCAGATTCTTAAAAGCCCGGCTGCCGCCTGCTTCTAACTCCACGTAGTTCTGAACTGTACTGTCTAATCCGAAGGAAGCGGCTTGGGAATAACCCTTCGGCCCCCAATGATACTTCTCTGCCAGTTCCCTCGCAGACTGCAGCGCCGCCGCGCGGTCCATTCGTAGATCTAAAGTGACAATAGGAAAGGCTTCAGAAAAATATCGGAACGTAAAGAGGATTCCGGAAATCGAAATCAACGAAAGAAGAAACCAGAATACGGGTTTACGGGACATGAAGGCTCCAAATGGTCAGTGGTTAGTGGTCCGTTGTAGTCAGTTGTCAGTTGCTGGGAGCATCATCTCAGGCTTGGAAGAAATCAACGATCCTCCGTTGAATTCCGAATAGATTCTTCGCCCCTTCCGAGACCCAAACTCTGACTGGCCGCAAGCCCACGGCTGACTCCGTGACCCAATCTCTATGGCCCTTCCAGGGCTCGTTGATACAAAATCTAAGTGTTAACGATCCAACAACGGACTACTGACAAATGACCACTGACAGTCATACTGAAGAATATTTCCGAATCATCTCCTGAAGCCGTCTGATCAAGCGAGGTACAGCTGTTTTGGGATTTTCTGCCGCCTCGTATTCCAACGCCAGGTAGCCTCTGTATCCAGCCTTGGCAAACACTGTCAGAACTCGATCCCAATCTGCGGGGAATTTCTTTCCGTTGTCCTCCATCTCCGCTTTAAGCTGGACGTTGACAGCATACGGCACACAGGCTTCAACTTGAGAATATGGATGGGTGGGAAAATTCCCAGTATCCAGATTAATCCCCACCCAGGGCGAATCTACCTGCTTGACGATTTGAATGACTCTCTGTGCCTTTTCCGTAATACCGCCATGATTCTCCAGACCCAGAATGATTCCTTTCTTCCCGGCATATTCAGCCGCTCGTTTCAAAATCTCGACAACCCATTGTGAAGCTTGATCCTCAGAGGCTCCTTTGGGGACCTCGCCACCAAAGACACGAACGTGACCTGCTCCGAGCTTCTCTGCGACGTCCACCCATTTTTTCGTCTCTTCAACTTCCATTGCTTGCAGTTCTGCCGTAGGCCGGCACATGTCGGTTCGAACAGAAATGCTGTAGATCTCTACCGCCATCTTGTAGGCCAGCCGTCGGAGTGGCAGCAGAAATTCATTCGAGGTATTTGGAAACCAATAGACGGTTAGATCCAAGCCGTCCACATCTAGCTCGACTGCCAAACGGACTAGATCGTCATAACTCATGGTTTTGTTCTGAAGGGCCTCTCGAAAAGAGTAGGCACAAATGCCTGTGAGCAGGCGCGGCTTGCCTTGCACCTGCTCGCCATCAGCCAGCAATGCCTTGGGCATTCCCAAAGCTGTCGCCAACATGGGCAGGGTCTTTAAAAGGTCTCGACGATTCACGGCTAGCTCCTCTGAAAATGACGTTCCCCCTCCTTGCACAAGGAGGGGGTCAGGGGGAGGTTTGCGAAACTTCCAAGCACCACCCCCCTGAAGTCCCCCCTTGTTTAAGGGGGGGACGAATATTTTCATCAAACGTGGCGCCGCCGCAGCGGCATGAAAAACTCCTCTGAAAAACAATCAAATCTTGCGTAAGAAAGTGATGGACCAACGAACAGAAGCCAACCATACCTTCCATCTAGATTGGTTGTCAAGAAAGCAACAGTGCGGTGTAATACACTTCTCCGCCTCGAAAGGAGAATGAACAGCGCCTTGAAAATCATCCTGGTCGTCGTCCTATAGTGATGGCATTTGATAACATCACTATACACTGATCGCCCCAACGCCCAGCTCCTCTCCCTCAGGGAGAGGGTGGCCGAAGGCCGGGTGAGGGGCAAGTCTTGATGAGTAAGTTGAAAAGTTACGATTTGCCGTGACTATAGTTCCCGTGCTCGAAATGCCGAGGACGACGAGGACAATAAATTTGGATCTTCATCTTCCGGTGTTTCTCAATATGTGGGCAAGACGGCTTCTGCTCACTTCTCCTTCCTTTCGATGG
>JBGOVH010000287.1:0-4661 GCA_041478005.1 Terriglobia bacterium
CGCCTTGAATGATCGCAAAATGATTGCTCATAGCAAACCAGTTATCTCAGGGTTAGACGAATCTGATTGTCAGACTTCTGTAATAGTTCAAGGGCCGTTTGCCGCTTCATGGCTGTGGGGGGCCGGAAAAACGATCCGGAAAAAACTCTCTTGCCAGCGGAGTTTCCTCTCCCCTAATCAGCCGGGCGGCCAGACGTCCTACCGAGTAACTTGCCGTCACGCCGTGTCCGCCTAATCCTGCCACCCAAAAGAATCCCTTGCGGCCAGGATCCCAGCCGATCACAAAACGGTGGTCGGGTGTCATCGTCCTGAGTCCGGACCAGGACTTTCGAATGGGCAAACTAGACAGTTCAGGAAAACAGCGCACCACTTTTTCAGCCAGCATTTCCAGCGCTGCCGGATCGCTGGCCGCACTGCCGGGTGGCTGCGGGGTCTCGTCGCAGGGACTCAAGAGCAGGCCGCCGGACTCCGGCCGAAAGTAGATGTCGTGAGCTAGGTCCCAGACGATGGGCCAAGCGGCGGTGACCCACTCGAGTGGCTGGGTGACAAACAAATGCCGGCGGAAGGGGGTCAATGGGACACTGGCAGCCTGCGCCAAGCGGCCAATCTCACCGGCCCAGGCTCCGGCGGCATTGACCAGCAGGTCCGTCGAGAATTCGTCACTCTCTGTCTGAACCGCACAGACGGCTTCCTGACGAACCACAATGTTGCGCACCTTGCTGGAGTACCGGATCTCTGCCCCCTTCGCGATGGCGGCGCGTAAATAGCCTTGCAGCAGGTTATGAATGTCGATGACGCCATCGGTTGGACACCAGACGCCGCCCTGCGCGGGCGCGTCCGCAAGCACCGGAATCTGGCGTTGGATGCGACCGATGGGCCACCATTCGGCGAGGACTCCCGATTGCAAAGCCCGCTGAGCAGCCTGTTGGATTCGGGGAGCCATGGGCCCATCAGCCAGCAAAAACGATCCGCTGCACGAAAAGCCAGTGTCCAGAGGCCAATCCGCCGGCAGCTGTCGCAGGAAGGCGGCGCCTTCGCGCGCCAGGGCGGCAATAGGCTCTTCGAAGACAACCTGCCGGACCATGGCAGCATTTCTGCCGGAGGCATGCACTCCGGCCATGGGCTCCTGTTCCAGGATCACCACGCGTTCCAGACCCAGGCGGGGTGAGATGGTAGGCCGTGGCTGCTCCGGCAAAGCCGGCACCGATGATGACGCAGGTTTTCAATGAGGTCTCCTTATATCAGTCTGCGCTGCCTTTCAAGCGCACCGAGTCTGGGTGATCCTTTTCGTGCGCTTGAGAAGCAGCCCACCCTACACCGACCGCATCCTGCCATCGGATAAAACTCGGGCGCGTGTTCCAGTCCATCAAGTAACGCCAATGGGCCTCACTGGCGGACTGGGTCTGTGCGTCGTAGGGATAGCCTTTCATGGCGTGAAAGGGCAAGCCATGGTGCCTTGTGCCATTGCCGGACAGACGGATAAAACGGCCATCAGGCAACTCAACGCATCTTCAGGCTTGTCCTTCTACTTCGTCTTCAACGCCAAGACACTCACGTGCGGATCCGGAGCCTGAGAAGGGATTTCGATTTGCAGATGATTTCCCTTTTGATTGAATTTCAGCGATGCCCCACCCGCCAGCAATTTCACTTCAGTGACTCTAGTTTGCAGGCCATCCAGTTTCAATTCCTGCTGGGGCCAATCGAAGACATGCAGATAGAGTGTCTTCCCCTTTGCTGTCATCTTACCGAAAGGCAGATTCTGCAAAGGTCCGTAAGTACTGCCATAAATGGCATCGCCGTTGACCCTTAACCATTCGCCGACGATTTGAAGCCGGTCCTGAAACTCCGGCTGGATTGTCCCGGCCGGGGTTGGCCCGACATTCAGCAAGAGATTTCCGCCTTTGCTGGCGACCTCTACCAGAGACTGGATAAGCTTTGTGGCGGACTTAAATTCCTGATCAAACTGGTTATAAGCCCAGGTGCCATTAATGGTCATGCAGGTTTCCCATAGTTGAAAGTCCTCGGGAACAGGCACCTTGGCGGAAGGAGGCTGAACTGAGGGATCGGTCCCAGCTAGTTGGAGACGGGAACTCCTTGTGGGAATGGCAGCAGGTATGAATTGCTCCGGCGTAGAATAATCTCCGGGTAATCCAATACGATTATTGATGAGCGTGGCTGGTTGAAGCTCATGAATCAGTTTGTGAAAGCGTCGGCCATCGTATTTTTCCTGTTTGAAAAGACCATCAAACCAGATCAAGGCAACATCTCCGTAACGGGTAAGCAATTCCCTGAGTTGCGCCTCCATGTAGTCCAGGTACAGGAACCATTCGGGTCGGGTCGGCTCTCCGTGCCAATTCTCAGTCGAGGGCCTGCTCATGTCACGGAAACCGGGATGATGCATATCCGGGGGTGAGTAGTAGAATCCCAGCGGCATTCCTTCCTCCTTACAGGCCGCTGCCAGCATTGCCACGATATCCTTATGGTAAGGAGTGTTGGTGATCTTATAATCAGTGTAGGATGAGTCGAACATGCAAAAACCGTCATGATGCTTGGTTGTGAACACGATGTAACGTTGACCAGCTGCCTTGGCCAGCCGAACGAGGGCGCGGGGATCAAATTTCTCGGGATCAAATTTCTTTGGCAAAGAGACGTACTCCTCGTAGGTAATCATCCTCGGAGAAAGCTTGAACCTTTCCAGTTGACCAACGGATATCATGATGGGCCACGAAGCCTCAACACTGGCCAGCGAATAGGGACCCCAGTGAATGAACATGCCGAACTTGGCTTCCCGAAACCAGGCAGTTCGGTCGGATGAGGATTCTGCGGTTTGATGGGTAAGTCTCTGCGGTGGAGCAGGGAACGCAATTCTGAGGCCACCGACAGTCAGGAGCACGAGACTGAGAACAATCCTTTTAAGCATTATCCCTCCTCTGAAAATTGTCCTCGTAAATCGGCATTGAAAACCGAGGACGACGACGAGAGCGATGACGAGGACGAACCCCATCAACTATCATCAATTGCGGCGAACCCGGGGTCGGGTTCCCCAATCAGCTATCCCCACCATTGCTCGCCAGGAAAAAGATTGGCGCGAACCAGGTCCTCGTTCAGCTCCACGCCCAAGCCAGGCTTGTCTGGAATCTGGATTTTCCCTTCTTTAATAATCGGCCCATCCAGAATGACAAACTTCTCCCAGGCGTCGCCGAACCGACCTACACTGTGCTCTTGTGCCTTGAAGTTTCGCATGGAGGCAGCACAGTGCGCTGAGGCCATGAACCCGAGAGGGCTGGCAGCACTGTGAGTACAGACCGGCATATAAAAGGTGTCAGCCAGATCAGAAATCTTCTTGGATTCGAGCAGTCCGCCGGACTTGGGGATATCAATCTGGATGATATGGCAACCCTGTTTCAAAATAAATGGTTTGAAACCATGCCTGGTGTAGAGGTTCTCTCCCGTGAGAATGGGAACTGGCGAATGCTCGGTCAGTTTCACCCATGTTTCCGAAAAATCGGGCGGCATGGGGTCTTCCAACCACGAAGGCCTGATCGGAGCAATGGCCCGGGCGAGGCTTAAGGCATCGGCCCAGTCGAGTTCCCAGTGGCAATGCACAGCGATATCGATCCCTTCACCCAGCGCCTCTCTTAAATTGGCAAACCCTCTGGCATTGTTAGAGAGGTCCTGATTGCTGAGCAGACGGCTATAAGGCTCTTCCGGGTTGCGGGAACGAAGAAAATCCGTCTTCACGATGTTGAAACCGTATCGGTGACTCTTCAGCTCCTCAGCGAACTCGCGGCAGCAGGCAGGATCGAGGAGATCCCGCGGACTGCTGGTTGAATAGGCGCGTACATGGTTTCGATACTGACCACCCAGGAGTTTGCACACGGGCACGCCCAGGATTTTTCCTACTACGTCCCACAAAGCAATTTCCACGCCGCTGATGGCAGTGATCGTCACTCCAGCAATAGCGCCTGCACCACCCGTGTGTTGAACCATTTTGGTGTAAAGCCGGTCGATGTCGAGCGGATCTTCCCCGATGATCATCGGTCGCAGATAGCCCAGGATCACCTCTTTAATACCGCGCCCCCAATAGCATTCACCGTATCCTGTCACTCCGGCGTCGGTCTCAACCTTGACCATGGGCCAGTCTGCAATACACCCTCGCACCATCAGTGCCTTCAAGTCCGTGATCTTCACTTTCTTTCGAAGAGTGGCGGCCGTCGAGGAAAAACGCATAGCAAAAGGGAATACTGCAATCGAAGCCGCAAGCCCCTCCACAAATTTTCGCCGGTTCATTGCAAATTACCTCCTCTGAAAATGACGTCCCCCCTCCTTGCACAAGGAGGGGGTCAGGGGGAGGTTTACGAACTTCCGAGCACCACCCCCCTGAAGTCCCCCCTTGTCTATGGGGGGACGATTATCTTCACTGGTCGTGGCGCCGCGCAGCGGCATCAGCGGCTCCTGTCAAAATACTGCGTGAATCTACAAAACCGATGGCACATCCAAATGCCATTGAGAGCTTCCACTACCATAGCAGGGCATCCTCTCTTAAGTCATTGTATCCGCACGGTGACCACCTCATGAGGTTTAAAGTCAAGATTGATTGAGGTGCCATTGTGAGTCACCAATAATTCCTTCAAGTCATCCTCAACGCCAGTGCAGAGGTC
>JBGOVH010000400.1:0-3852 GCA_041478005.1 Terriglobia bacterium
CCAGGAAACCGATGTCCTGGATACCTGGTTTAGCTCTGGCCTCTGGCCTTTTTCCACCCTTGGTTGGCCTGACGAAACCGAAGACCTGAAAAAGTTTTATCCCACCACACTCCTTATCACCAGTTTTGACATCATTTTCTTCTGGGTGGCGCGCATGGTGATGTTAGGCCTCAAATTCATGGGGGATGTCCCCTTCCGCGCAGTCTACTTCAACAGTCTGGTGCGTGATGCTGACGGGCAAAAAATGAGCAAGTCTAAGGGAAATGTAATTGATCCGCTAGATGTGACGGAACAATACGGTACTGACGCGGTTCGATTCACTCTCGCCATCATGGCTGCGCCCGGAACGGATATCAGTTTGTCCAAAGACAAAATGCTGAGCTATCGGGCCTTCGCCAATAAGATCTGGAATGCGACACGGTTTGTTCTGCTCAATTTTGAGAATATTCAAGCTCGACTGAAGACTGACTTCAGTGTCGCTTCCACCCGTGAGAATCTGATCGCTAGGAGACATGAGCTGGTTTTAGTCGACCGATGGATTCTCTCTCGACTCAATGGAACAGTGAAGGAAATTAACGAGGCCCTTGAGGCCTGCCGTTTCCATGAAGCCTCCCATTGCCTTTATCATTTTTTCTGGCATGAACTTTGTGATTGGTACATTGAGCTTGTCAAACCCAAGATCACTGACAAAGGAGAGAAGAAACCAAATGATCTCTCTTGTGAAGTTTTGATTTTTGTTTTTGATCAAGCGCTGAGGCTGCTCCATCCTTTTATGCCTTTCATTACCGAAGAGCTCTGGCAGCGCTTGCCTCATCAGGGTCAGTCCATTTCTACGCAGGAATTCCCCAAATTCCATCCGGAGTTCTCAGATGAGTTGGCAGAAAAACAGGTCGAGATCATAGAAGAGGTCATTGTCAAGATTCGCAATGTGCGAGCCGAGAAAAACGTCGATCCAGCAAAACGCATCCATGTGAACTTGGCTAGTCCTGAGAAATCCATGCAGTCCCTGCTAACAGAGGCAGTGTCTTACATTCAGAACCTAGGCCGTTGTGAACAAGTAAACATCCTTTCATCGATAGGTCAGGACAACCATTCTGTCCGAGCCGTTGCTTCGGGAATTGAAATTGCCTTGCCTTTCGCCGGGATGATCAATCTGGAGGAAGAAAGGCTCCGAATCCAAAAGGAAATCTCCAAAATCGAAAAAGAAATGGAGCCCATTCTAGGAAAGCTCACCAATCAGGAGTTCCTGGCCAATGCTCCTGAGAAAGTGGTTAAGCTGAATCAGGCTCGTGTGAATGAATTTCAAGATAAGCTTGCCAAGCTTAATGAAACTCTCAAACAAGTGTCCGGAGAGTGACCCCTCTCCCAGGGGAAGGCCACAGAGACGCAGAGAAGAACTTGGGGACCAGATGAACGTTGCTGAATTCAGTCTCCTAACCGGACATGGGGATCTTCTTCCTCTCCCTGTACCGCGACATTGTGGCGCCTCGGAAATAGTCGTCTTTTTGAGGAGGAGGTCCGGATGAGCAGATTACTCCCATTCTCCGTGACTCTGTGACTCTGTGGCTAACCCTCCCCGAATCGACCATGTTCGAGCTTAACTTCAAATTCCTGGACACCATCATCTCCAATGCGATTCAGGAGGACTGCGGGATGGGGGACCTCACATCCGAGTCGATTGTTTCCCCGAATCTCAAAGCCCAGGGAGAATTCATTGCCAAGGAAGATCTGGTGTTGGCAGGATGGCCGGTAGCGCTTCGTACTTTTCAGCAAATCTCCTCTGAAGTGAAGGCTGAGAGTTCATTTCGGGACGGGGACTTCATCCCAGCAGGCACTCTTATGGGATGGGTTTACGGTCCTGCTGCAAAGGTGTTGACTGGGGAACGAGTCGCTCTTAATTTTCTTCAACGCTTGTCAGGAATCGCAACCCTGACTCAGGAATTCGTGAAGGCTGTTTCAGGAACGAGAGTGACTGTGCTGGACACACGAAAGACGACCCCAGGACTGAGAGTCTTAGAAAAATATGCAGTGCAAATGGGCGGCGGGAAAAACCACCGCTTTGGTCTCTTTGATGGAGTCTTGATTAAGGAGAATCACATTACGGCGGCAGGAAATATCAGCGAAGCAATCCGCCGGGCGCGCAGCGGTATTGATCACTTGAAAAAGATTGAAGTCGAAGTCACCTGTTTAGATGAATTGGAACAAGCTCTAAGTGCCAAAGCGGATGTAATTCTCCTCGATAACATGAATCCAAAGCAGGTTCGAGAAGCGGTTGAACGAGTCGGCGGCAAAGTTCCATTAGAAGTCTCGGGCGGGATTCGACTGGACAATATCCGGGAGTATGCGTTGTCGGGAGTCGATTTTATCTCCGTTGGCGCTCTGACGCATTCGCCCAAGGCTGCCGACATTAGTTTGGAATTGAGATTGTGAGTTTTGTTGGATGATCCGCAGTCCAAAAGGACAAGCACACAAAACAACGCTCTTGAATGCCCTTGCTCGTACTCATACTCGTGCTCTTGCTCAGACCTGGAATTCAAGCAAGAATGAGAAAGAGTACGAGTGAGAATCAACAAAATGGATTCCTGTAAACATGTCATATCCCGACGAATCCCAAATCCACCAACTAATCTTGCTTCTCCTGCGAAATCCTGACAAATTCACCTCCCACGAAAGACTGACCGAGGACTTGAACATTTCCATCGAGATTCTGGCTCAATGGGTAGACAGCCTAAAGGACCAGGGGTTAGAAGTCGAATTCCATCCTCAGCTTGGATGCCGCCTAGGAGGAGCTCCTGATCTCCTTCTCCCCGAACTGATCAAGCCGCAACTTCAAACTGTAACCTTTGGGAAAATCATCCGCTACTTTCTTCAGGTTGGTTCCACGAATGATGTGTCCCATCAACTTGCCCAACAGGGTGCAGATGAGGGTACGTTGGTGCTTGCTGAGGATCAGAGTCAAGGAAGAGGACGGTTGGGACGTTCCTGGTTTTCCAAAAGAAATGCAGGGATCTATGCTTCGCTCATCTTGCGCCCCAACCTTAAACCTCGCGATGCTCCCATTCTTAACCTTGTCGCCGCAGTGGCCGCTAGCGAAGCCATCGAAAGGTCGTGCGGATTGAAGATGGATATCAAATGGCCTAATGATCTATTGGTGAACGGGAAAAAATGCTGCGGGATATTAGCAGAAATGGATGCCGATCTAAATGCGATCCATTATGTTATCTTGGGGATTGGAATCAATGTCAATCAGTCCTGCTTTCCCAAGATGCTCCAGGGACAGGCCTCTTCGCTGTTTCTGGAAGGTGGGCAGAAGTATTCTCGGGTTAAGGTCCTGGTGGAGTTTCTCAAGAGTTTTGAAGCACTCTACATGGAGTTGCAATCAAAAGGAAGCCATGAGGTCATTACTCGGTGGATTCAGAATTCTTCCTACGCCTTGGGTAGAAAGGTTTCTGTGGATTTGGGTGGAAGACAAATCCATGGAACCACGGCGGGGCTGGGAAAAGAGGGGACGCTGCGGGTCCAACTTGAGAATGGCCAGATTGAAGAAGTCGTGAGTGGAGAAGTCGTAGCCTGGAGGTAAACACGCAATGCTGCTTGTCATTGACATTGGAAACACCAACACGGTCCTCGGAGTCTTTGAGGACAAGCGCCTGGTAATTGACTGGAGATTGGAAACCAAGCAGCAGCAGACTGCCGACGAATATGGGATTTTAGCCCGCAATCTTTTCGCTCTGACCGGTATGGATGCCACCAGGATCGAGAATATTGTAATTGCCTCGGTGGTGGCTCCTTTGAACTCCGTTTTGCAGCAAATGGCTCTGAAGTATTTCAACATCAATCCGCTTTTCGTAG
>JBGOVH010000574.1:0-2764 GCA_041478005.1 Terriglobia bacterium
CGAGTCTGGAACGACTGAAGTCGTTACTACAATTTTTTCACACCTTCCCTCTCCACGAGCGGGGCGAGGGGAGAGGAAAGGAAAAAGTTGTGTCCTCCAACCACTGCTCGGACTAATATATCTCTTCCAGCGCGTGCTGCAGGTCTTCAATAATGTCATGCCAGTCTTCCAATCCAATGGAGAGACGAATACCGCCTGGCTCAATGCCTTTCTCCTTCTTGAGTTCGTCCGGCAGAGCCGCGTGTGTCATGGAATAGGGATTCTCAATCAGGGTCTTGATTTGCCCGAGACTCACGGCCAGGGTGATGGTATAGGAGTGATCGGCCAGATAATCGATAAATTTCTCGGCAGCCTCATTCTTGTTGTTCCCTCTTTCCTTTAAGACAAAATAAATGATGCTTCCAGGAGAAAACTTGCCTTCATAGTTCGTCATTTGCCGGCGCGCCAGTTCTGCCTGGGGAAAGCTTTCCAGGCCCGGATAGCGCACCATCGCCACCTTGGGATGGCTTTGCAAAAACTCTGAAACTTTCAGAGCCGTCTTTTGCTGGTTGTTAATTCGTGTTGCCAGTGTTGGAAGACCATAGACCAGGATGGCCCAGGCGCTTTTAGAAGATAGAACTCCGCCAAAATCCTTTCGGTAAAGCATGAGATGGTTCCGATAAGCTTCCGAAGCTATGACGGCCCCACCCATATCTGTTCCAAATCCACCTATGTTCTTGGTGAGACTGTTCACCACCAGGTCCGCTCCCATTTGGAGAGGCCGTTGGCAGTAGGGAGTGGCAAAAGTGTTGTCAATAATCATGAGGATCTTCCGATTCTCCGGGCGGTCTTGATTGGCCTTATCCAAGACAGCTCGAATGGCCTGGATGTCAATTAGATCCAAGGTTGGATTGACCGGGGTTTCGAAGTAAACAGCTCTTGTGCGCGATTTGATGAGCGACTTCAGATTCTTGGGTTGGGTGAGGTCTCCAAAATGAACTGGGATCTTATAACGGGGATACCAGTTCGTGAGCAGGCTGTAGGTGCAGCCGTACATAGCTTGATGGGCAATGACTTCATCACCGCTGGCCACGGTCACGCCAAGAGCTGCCGAAACTGCCGCCATCCCGGTAGAAAAAGCGACTGCAACGTCCCCTCCCTCTGCATATGCCAGGTTCTCTTCGAGCATCCCGCGTGTGGGTTCGTCGAGACGGTCATAAATATAGATGGGGACTCGTTGCTTCTGTTGTGAGCCCGAAGAACCGAAATCCAGAAACCCCTGAGCTCCACGGTGGGCCGAAGTCAGCCGAAATGTGGTGGTCGAAGAAATTGGAGGGATCACGTGATGATCATAATCCCAGCGGCGGCTCTCGTAATTCCCATGAATCAGGTGGGTTCTCATCCGGTATTCTTCTTTCTTGCGCTTGTGCTCTTTCCGAGTCTTTTCCATGGAGCTTCCTCCCTCTCTGGGATCTCTGTTGCCCTTCAAATGATATTGCCCCGCGATTCCTTCCCTTTGTTTACGATGGCCATTGTTTTGCGCTAACGCTAGAGATAAGATTGCTGTTCTAAGCACCTCTTAACAATGGTTCGACAGGAATGAGCGAGAACTTGATGCTTTCGATTAACTCATCGACCATTTTCAGTGCTGAGGAGGGTCCGAATGCGGGCACAATTGAGTCGTGCGAAAGATCCGGATGTCGACGCCGGGATCCTTCTTTTTCAGGATCTCATGAAGGGTTATGGCCCGAGAGATTTTGACATGCGGTTTTGGGATGGAACCCTGTGGGAAGCGGAACCCGGTCAGCCTGCCCGATTTACATTGGTAATTCATCATCCGTCTTCGTTGCAAAGAATGTTTTCCTCGCCTATTGATGTGTCCTTAGGAGAGGCTTACATCTACGGGGATTATGATATCGAGGGAGACTTCGAGGCGGCCTTTCGCCTGGCCGATTTCTTTATGCTTCGAGATTGGGGTGTCAGTGACTGGGTGCGCCTCGGCTGGCGGGCAAAGGAGCTTTCCAGAAGGCTTAAAACACATCCACAGGTGCGTTTAGAGGGTCCAAGGCATTCTGAACAGAGAGACCGTCATGCAGTGACCTATCACTACGATGTCTCGAATGACTTTTATGCTTTATGGTTGGATCCCCGAATGGTGTATTCCTGCGCTTACTTTATATCCCCCGGTGAAGATCTGGAGCGAGCTCAGCTAAACAAACTCGATTTGATTTGTCGCAAGTTGCAGTTGAAGCCCGGTGAGAGATTCCTCGATATTGGTTGTGGCTGGGGAGGATTGTTGATTTACGCAGCCCAGAACTATGGTGTTCAGGCGACTGGGATTACGCTAAGTGAGCAACAAGCCGCGTTGGCATGGGAACGAATTCATCATGCGGGTTTGTCGGAGACGTGTCGAGTGCAAGTGCTCGATTATCGGCAATTGGATGAACCCGGATACTACGAAAAGGTAGCAAGCATCGGGATGGTTGAACATGTTGGTGAAGAGATGTTGCCCCGATACTTTGATCATGCCCATCGGCTTCTCCGCCCAGGAGGAATTTTCTTGAATCAAGGGATCGCTCGGGTCGGCGATAAAGAACTTCACTCGGCCGTCGTAGGCGCTGATGGTCGCCTTAACGGCGTTCCGCATGTAATTCCCCTTGCCCGGCGTGGGGTCGGAGTAAGGATACCAACGCGAGGTCGTGTAGCCGTCGAGCATCCAGACGAGCGAGCCGTCGTCGGTGATGACCAGGTACGGGTCCTCGTCATAATGCAGGAAGGGCGTGAG
>JBGOVH010000499.1:0-3209 GCA_041478005.1 Terriglobia bacterium
ACCAGTTGTCGTTACCATTTGTTGCCACATAGAGAGTTGTGATTCCCCCTTTACTGCCACAGCCCAACAACAGTCCCATGGCTGAAAGCATAATGGCCAATAGGAATGATTTGATTACAGAATGGTATGGAACCATGTTAATGATCTCCTCATTTTTCTTTGGGTGCCCCCTCCTCATCAATGGGAGACGCACCTTACTTTATTTTCAAGCCGCCCGATTTTTTCGATTTCGCAAACTATTTCATCTCCGTCGCGCAGCAAGTTTTCACCGCCAATCCCTGCCCCCGCCGGTGTGCCCGTCGAAATGATGTCTCCGGGTTCCAACGTCATGATGGAAGAGATATAGGAAATGAGCTTCGAAATGCGAAAGATCATATCGCCCGTATTGCCCAGCTGTCGCAGCTGCCCGTTGACCCAGAGACGGATTTCGAGGTTATGCGGATCGGGAATCTCGTCCGATGTGATAATCCACGGGCCGCATGGGGCGAAGCTGTCAAACCACTTGCCTGCCAGCCAATCGAAAAAAGGGTCAAACTCGCGCTTACGGCGGCTTTCAATTTTCGAGTTGAACCGGCGTTCTGATATATCGTTGAGGATCATATAACCGAAGACATGGCTGTAGGCGTCGTCCATTTCATGTCTTTCCCTGCCTTGCCGATGATGACGGCCAGTTCAGTCTGCCAGCCAACTGTGACGTTATCTTTTCCGATCATAATGTCATCGCCATCCCCAATAATCGAGGTTGCAGGTTTGAGAAAGAGCTGAGGCGTGATGACGTCGGACTATTGGGGAGCTTGAAATCCACTTTCGGTGATGTGCTCACGGTAATTGCCTGCCAAACAGATAATCTTGCCCGGATGATCCAGAGGAGCGCAGAACTTCACGCGGTCACGATCCAGCAAGGCCGCTCGCAAGGAGGCATCCGCTACCACTCGGGTGCCTAGATCTCTGAGTCTGTTGAGCACATCGCCGGGTGATTGAAT
Source organism: Terriglobia bacterium (assembly GCA_041478005.1). GTDB lineage: Bacteria > Acidobacteriota > Terriglobia > Versatilivoradales > Versatilivoraceae > JBGOVH01. Next base: position 984 of record JBGOVH010000499.1, read on the forward strand.
GAGCGCCATCAAACTTGATGGTGCCACAAGTGCATCCGATCCGCCGGAGACGATTAGGGTCGATGCCAATCCTAAATGGATAATCGCGTTCTCCGGCTCTCCAAGCACCAGACCAGGGAACCGCCCGACTTCCGATTGTAGCGTAGCTACTCGCATGTTCAGCCTCACTAGTTTTCTCCAAGCTAGCGCATCTCTTCATTAGCTCGGCTTTCGATTTCGCAGATACGCCTCAATGGCACTGTCTATCGGGTCTGGGCCGGAATGCCCCAATCGGCTTCTAATCGTCTTTCGAAGCCAAAGGTACAGCGAATTCGCGCCATACAGAATATTTCCATGTGGTTCGCCGGTACGCGTATGGATGGATTCGTTGAAGGCGGGCAGGTACCGGAGTTCTTGCGGAATGCGACTGATCAGCAAGGCGTCGACTGTTTTTGGGTCCAGGCCATGAGCCAGGCCAGAAAGCCACGTGCCGGCGTCACAAAAGAACCAGGAGCCTCCTTGCACATAAGCACCTGCCCGGTCAGGAGGGAGACCGTGAGGATTATTGGGGCCATATTGGCCGGCGTCCAGGAGGTCACCGTTTGCCTTTGAAACGACCCGAAGCCCAAATGGCGACTGGATTTTCATGGCATGCCGGCAATGCTGAAGAACAAGCTCATCGGGAAGCGATTTCCTGCCAAAAGCCGCAAATGTCACCGACTCTCCATAAAGAGCGTCTCCACCGAATACTTCCTGGCGCATGGCACTGGTGGGAAAGTATCTACCCTGGTGATTAAACATGTCAGCATAAGCGTTGCATGCTTTTTGGATTTCGGCTTCGCTAACGTGAAACCCCAGTTCGCGCGCTGCCATGAGGGCCCCACAGTGAAAACCCTGGTTTGAAGTTGGGGAGTCGCCATCTTCGTAGTAAAAGAGATCCATATAGCTTTTCCAGCCAAGAGTCTGCGATTGCTCCGTGGCGGCACGAAGGCTCCATTTTTCTCGTTGTCACGAATAAAATCGAGAGTGCGATGGCAGAGAGCAATGTCCGGACGATATCCCGCTCTTTGAACCAAAGCAGAAATAATCAGGTAGTGCTGAGCATTGTCTTCATAGGCAATCCTCACCCAGAAGACTCCGCGTAGGGCTTCGGCAAGTATCTCGAAATCCTGCAATCCAAGGCCGATCATGGCCATGTCGGAGACCCATTGTTTCCAACCGTAAGTCACACCACTGATAAAAATGTACCGGCTTTCATTGCGGAACAGGTTGCGGCGGATCAAGAGATAGGCGGGGTTTCGAAGGACGGCGGTCAGAGCGGAGTCATTCCAACCCTTTGCCTGTGCGAGTGCCCGATGTGCGGCCAATTGCACGTCATAGAGATCCCTCACAGGAGCAACAAAAAGCCAGGTGACAAAACGAAGAATCTGACCCGGGCGGATATGCTGCCAACCGTCCAGTTCTCCACGGTATTGATCACTGGAGTCACCGGGAATAGCCTTAACAGTCCGCATCGCTGAACCATCGCCCGTGCGCATGGAAATCCGGTGTGAACCCGGGTCAATGAGTTGCTGAGACCGATTCTCCCAAAAGGAAGGCGAATCCCCCACCACGCCAATAAGCCGGCCATTGACCACACCGCCTGCAAAGGGGAAGAGTTGCGTATCTCTGGCTGCTTTCCCTGGCTCCCCTCCATCCTGTAAAAGAGAGACCGAGTCCTTCTCCTGACCACGCCAACTGTAGAACGCCTCGGCATCAGGGAGGTGGTATCGCCACTCCAGACAAAAAGTAGCCTCACGCTCCGCCAGGACTTCTACGGCCCGTTCCCAAACATCCTCCTTCAGTTGGCGGACCCGCTGGGAGATCTTCAGTGGTCCCAAGGCTTCGTACTCAGTGACAATGGCCCCATCAGCGGACCGGGTTCGAGCGGGAGTAAGGGCCTGCGGGAGCAACCCTGGAAATTCAACCAACAAGGGAGCTGAGGCAAGAACCGGTAGTGAGTTCTCACGCTCTGCTGCCCACAGCAGCGGTTGAATGCCTGCAGCCCCAAGCAAAAGGAAGGTCTCACGACGGGTCAGTATCATCTCAGTGCCACTTCTAACGCGGCCCTCATCGCTTGCTCCGATTCCGGAGCCACCCAGCACCAGTCCTTCAAGTTAGTGTCCCCCTCTTCAACGGCCTTCTTCGTGGGGACGTACCCCGTTGCGCATTCGCCGTAGCCGACCGCCATGACAAATGACTCCGGCC
>JBGOVH010000253.1:0-4943 GCA_041478005.1 Terriglobia bacterium
CATGCGCCAATACAGGTGGGATTGGTTCGGGCCCATGGCTGAGCGCCACAGAGTAAGGGGGAATAGGCTCGGGTCCGTGTACGACTTGACGAGTCACCGGCGGGATGGGTCCGTGATTGATCTTTTTCGAGACTGGCGGTATCGGCTCAGGTCCATGCGCCAATACAGGGGGAATTGGTTCGGGTCCATGGTTGAGCGCCACAGAATGAGGCGGGATAGGCTCTGGTCCGTGAGCCATTTGAGACAAATTGATCAGACCCATTCCATCGAGATTCGCGGGTTGCTTGAGATTGATCAATCGCAAAGGTAACAGTACTACAACTGCCAGCAATAGCACATTTGAAGCTGACCAAGTGTTTCTTTTCATTAGATTTCTCCTAAAGTAGTTTTTATTGGATTGTGAAAATGTGTTTACAAATAGAGAGGTTTAGTCAGGACTTTTGTGGGATGTAACTTCTTTCCTGACTTAGTAATTTTGCATGAGGCTTCACCTCCTTCCATCCGCTCGCAGTCAACAGAAACCAGGCAAAAATTCAATAATGAGCAGGAAGAAAAGTTTGAAAAAGTCGAAGAAAAATAATCTTGATTTAAATATGGCCGTGTGTTATCAAATCCACGTGTTGAATATAGCTCATTGAAAAATAAAATAAAATCTATACTCTAAGAAAAGGAAGTCTCATATGAAAGGTACAAGGTCTGATTTGATCGACCAAGTGTCGGATGTGGTAGAGAGCATTCTCATTCCGGGCAAATTGGTGCACAAAGTTTTGTCCGTGGTGGTGAACATGTCCAACTGCGAGAGAGGCGCCGTTCTTGTGATGCATGGTACCAAGTTGGAGGCTACCGCACAGGTGGGTGGCGCTCCAAATGATCTGAATTCCGCAAAGGATGTTTGTAACAGCTTTTTCAGTGAGCTTGGCAAGGCATCCTCCATGGTCTATGTGGCCGATACTCGGAAGGACGAAAAATTCCGCAAAATCTCCGTACTCAAGGGGAGCGATATTCTCTCGTTTGCTTGTGTTCCTCTGAAAGTTGAGGGGAATCTATACGGGTTGCTCTACCTAGATAGTACCACAACCACTCGATTGTTTTCCTCCCTAGATCTCGACAGAATCTCACGCTATTCCAAACTCATCACAAATGCTCTCATCCGTGAGCAAAAAGTACCCGAAACCGACGTCAAATTAGCCACAGTCTCCGTGAGTGACTATTTGGCCGAGCGTACGATTGATGAAATTGAACGGCAGCAGCTAAGCGCCTTGCTGGAGCGGAATAACTGGAATGTGACAAAAACCTCTCAGGCAATGGACGTACCTAGAAGGACTCTATACAACAAGATGACAAAACATGGAATCAAACGGCCGCGCCGCTCAAAGCTGATGGCTTCCGCCACGGCTTAGCCCCAAACTTAGGTGAAACCAGCCTGTTCTCCTCACACAAGATTCCCCTCTAAGATTTGACCTGGATGATAAGAGCCCAGTTGGTTAGGGCTCTCACTTTTTCTTTCAAAGCAATGACTCGAACCCTTGCTTTAGAACTGTTCAAAGAGATGGTGTCCAGGCCGGAAGACCGAATTGACCTGGATCTCGCGGCATTGCTTATTGCTTTGGATGAGTATCCAAATTTGAATGTCCGACAATACCTGAAAGAAATCGACGGCTTGGCTGCGAAGATCAGTTCTCAAATGGAGTTCTCCGCAGAGGCGCGTCCCATTGATGCCATTGAAAAAATCAATCAACACGTGTTTGAACACGCAGGTTTTCGCGGCAATAGTGAAGACTATTATGATCCCCGGAACAGCTTCTTGAATGAAGTGATCGATCGCAAGACAGGCATCCCCATTACACTTTCTTTGCTCTATATGGAAGTGGGCAAGCGGCTAGGACTGCACTTCCAAGGAGTCGGAATGCCGGGGCATTTCATCGTGAAATGCCTGCATCAAAGCCTGGAGATTTTTGTGGATCCATTCAACCAGGGGGAAATACTTCTCGAGGAAGGTTGCAAGAAAAAGCTGAAGCAGATTTATGGGGAAAATTTTCAGTTCGAGCCGGCGTATTTGAATCCGGTCAACAAACGCCAGATCCTGTCACGTATGCTGAATAACCTGAAACAAATTTACGTGCATCTTGAGGACTTTTCCAAAGCTCTGCGTGCCATTGAGAAAATCCTTCTCATCACGCCTGACGCTCCAGACGAAGTCCGCGACCACGGGACAGTTCAATATAAGCTAGGAAATTTCGGGCAAGCCCTGAAAGACTGGACTCATTATCTGGAACTTCAACCGTTGGCTTCCGATGCTCAGGAAATCAGGAGTCGTCTGGCAAGTATTGGGCGAATGTTAGCGTTCAGGAATTAGGCGCGGCTTACAACATCGGTCCGGTGCGCCAGATGGCAAATTCACGATGACCCGTGATTTCGTTCTTAGCACGTTCGCCTGAGGCTACAGCCAGCATTTTGTCGAAAATCCTTTTCCCTACCTGGTCCAGCGTTTCCTCGCCATCAACGATCATGCCGGCATTAATATCCATGTTCTCTTCCATGTGCTGATACATCCGGCTGTTGGTGGCAATCTTAATAACAGGCACGATAGGGTTGCCGGTGGGTGTGCCACGCCCGGTGGTAAAGCAGACGAGATTGCAGCCACCGGAAGCTAATCCTGAAACCGATGGGGTGTCATAACCCGGTGAATCCATAATCACGAATCCCCTGGCCTTCACGGGCTCAGCGTAATCGACCACAGCGTTTAGAGGTGTGGAGCCGGCCTTCTTGACTGCACCCAGAGATTTCTCAACGATATTTGAAATGCCGCCTGCTTTGTTTCCTGGCGCTGGATTGTCATCCAGTGTTCCGCCCATGGAACCCACATAGCGTTTGTATCGCTCAATGATTTTCAAGAGATCTTCTGCAGCCTTTGGCGTACTGGCGCCTCTCATCAAAAGATGCTCAGCGCCATAGATCTCCGGCGTCTCGGGCAAGACCGTCGTCCCACCGCACTTCACCAACAGGTCACTGGCATGCCCCAAGGCGGGATTGGCTGAAATCCCCGAATACGCATCAGAACCTCCACAGTTTAGTCCCAATAGAATCTCGGAAGCAGAGACCGTAGTACGACGATGAGCACGAGCCATCTCGATCAATTCTTCGACGGCCTTTATGCCATTCTGAACAGTACGGGTCGTTCCTCCCGATCCCTGCACCGTCAGGTAGCGAACCCGATCCTTTGTGTTGGATTTTAGCCGCAGGGGCAGACTCGAATTGCATCCTTGCAGGCATTCCACGTTACTCTCCTCGCAGCCTAGCCCCACTACAAGGACACCAGCCACATTGGGGTGATACATAATGCCATGATAAATCCTCAGCAACTGGTCCATGTCCTCGCCCTTTTCACCGCCACAGCCCTCCTGATGGGTGATGGGGATGACCCCGTCAAAATCTGGGTCATCCTTGAACATCCCCTCAAAGTGGCGGCCAATTAAGTTTGTGGGATGGCTGGAACAGATTACCGTACAAAGAACCGCGACATAATTGCGGGTTCCCACGCCGCCCCATGGGCGGAGGTAGCCCTGAAATCTAGGCACCGCCGAGTCCGGTAAGAATTCCACTGGTTTGTAGTCCACACAGTTTTCGTACTGGCGGCAAAGGCTATCGATGGTCATGTTGTGAACATGCACGGTACTGCCCTGTTGGATATCTTCCGTGGCTAAGCCAATGACCTGGCCGTAGCGAATTACAGCTTGTCCCTTCGCAATGGGTTTCAACGCGATCTTATGACCGGGCTGGACAGTTTGGCTCACCGAGAGTCCTGTGCCATTCATCCTCAAAAAGGTCCCAAAGCCAATGGCTGTCTTGGCAACGGCGACGTTATCTTCTGGATGAATGACAATTGCTTTATCTGTAAGGCTGATTTCATTCATGGCGACAATCGGTTCCTTTCCTAGACTAGATTTTCTTGAGGGGCTCGTTCTTCTTAGAGAATCTTTTTCGGGGGTTGAAGAGTCACTGAATTCATGCCTCTATCGGGAGCATTAACTTTTTATCATAACAAAATCCATTTAGGTCAGAGCTAATTATTTTCTTCGGCCACCATTCTCATGTTAAAAATAACTGAACGACGCCAACTTTTCTGCATGACGGGTTAGGCGGGACAAATGACTGGAGTCAATGGCGCCCACTCAGATAGAAACCTGGTAGAGCAAGATGTCAAGGTGGAGGGCCTCTTTGGAAACACAATCGCGAAAAGCATCTCTGTTCATTCTCTTGGCAGTATCAGCTTATTCAACAAATCAAATCAAGACTGACTCTGGAGGGTTCGATCATTCGCTTTACCGGCAGGTTCTGCAAAGATTTGTTGACGATGAAGGTCGGGTTAATTATCAGGACCTAAAAAGCAACGATGCTGCTCTGAAGGCTTATGTCGAGAAGCTCGGCAATGAAAGTCCGGAGAATCATCCCGAGCTATTCTCTTCCCGTGAAAGTCAGCTCGCCTACTGGATTGACGCCTACAATGCCCTTGCGATCAAAGGTGTAGTGGACCATTACCCAACTAGAAGCGTGCGGGACGTGAAGATGTTTTTTGGTTTTTTCTATCGGATTTATTACACCGTGGGAGGGCATCGTTATAACTTGACTTACATTGAGAATGAAATCATCCGCAAGCGTTACCAAGAGCCCCGTGTCCATTTTGTCCTCGTTTGCGCCTCAGTCTCTTGTCCGAAACTCCAGCGAGAACCCTTTGTGGGCGAGAAACTGGAGGAGCAATTGGAATTGGCAGCGCGCTTTTTCATTAACGAAGAACGGAATGTGCGTCTTGACCTGGCCAAAAAACGGCTTTGGCTGTCCATGATTTTTGCACCTGGGAGATGGTATGAAACAGACTTCCTGACCTGGCTGGCAGGAAAATCCCCAAGGAGAAAACCCGTCATTGAGGACTATTTGAGGATATA
>JBGOVH010000528.1:0-3044 GCA_041478005.1 Terriglobia bacterium
ATTCGCTTCCTTCCGATCTTTGTTTGCATTGTGCTTCAGTTTTCCTAATCCAAAATAGCGAATTCTACTCTTCAGAAAACTTCTCCTTTCCGTACTCGTAATACTGAACTGAATCGTCCTAGGCCGGATTTCATCCATAGTGAAATGCTTGTTCAAGAATTCGGCAAGAGTTAATTCGGGCTTGCGATCTTCCAAAATTCCCCAGTGCCCTTTCTGACTTGATGATGTTCGCTTCAATCTTCCCTGCCAGTTTCTTTGTTGCGGGTCTTGCTAATACGAACGCATTAAGTAAAGTTACTCACGGCACACACCCCCCTGCAGTCCCCTTGGAAAAGGGGGGATTATAGGGGGGTTGCATGCTTGCTCAAGTAACAACCTTTACTGCGTTTGTATTAGTTAGCAGAATAGGTTCTTGAATAAAAATTTCATGGCTCAGGCAGAGCATCCGCTCTGCCTTTTTTGTTCTCTAAGTCAAAATGGCTAAGTTTCAGGTCATTCGAGTCCAGAAGAACATGTCCGTAAGAACTTGGATCACTTTGATCGTAGCATCCCTGCTTTTGACTTCTCCTGAAGTTGATGCGCAGAAGGGGGAAAGCGAACCCTCAAGAGAAGAGCCTTATACACTTGAGGTAAACATTGATCTTGTGAATGTGAATGCTGTGGTCACGGATGCCTCAGGAAAATATCTGACCCGCCTGAAGAAGGAGAATTTCAAGCTTTTCGAAGATAAAGTTGAGCAACAGATCACCCACTTTTCCCCTGTCGATGTTCCATTCAGTTTAGGGCTTCTTTTGGACACCAGCTACAGCGCGGTAGATCGTCTGGGGAGGATCCAGGATGAAGCCATTGGGTTCATCAGGCAGATTCACCCGGATGATGATGTCATGGTGGTTTCCTTCGACGACGAAGTACACCTGGAGACTGATTTCACCCGAAACAAGAATGCTGCTGAACGAGCCGTCAAAATGACGCGTACCGGGCAGAGCACCCAGCTCTACGAAGCCGTCTACCTGGCACTTCATGAAAAACTCCGCAAGCGCAGGGAACGAAAGGCCATGGTTTTGTTTACGGACGGTGTGGACACGTCAAGCCCTATGTCTTCAGCCAAAGAGACGACTGAGGTGGCAAAGGAAGCCGATGTGGTGATCTATCCTATCTTTTTTGACACTCGTTACGATGACCTGAGGCGCTCGCGAGCTCCGGTTCAAGTCCCGCGTCGCGGCGGAGGCCCGCAGCTTCCCATCCCAGGCCGGCTTCCGCCAATAGACCCGCGGGGTCCACGGCAGAGAGACGAAGATGAACGGACATTGAATCTGGAATATGAAAGGGGCCGGCAGTACTTGAACGAGCTGGCCGAAGTCACAGGAGGGACCTTGTATGTGGCAGATAGGATGGAGTCACTGGGCAGTGCGTTCGCCAAAATCGCTACAGAGCTGCGCAGTCAATATAGTCTCGGATACGTCTCGACAAATCAGAAGAGAGATGGCAAATTCCGGAAGATCTCTGTGAAGGTGGATCTGCCCGACTCCATTGTTAAAGCCAAGAAGGGTTATTTCAGCCGTAGGAAGTGAATGGAGGGACAATTGTCAACTGTGGTATGATCACCTAACTTTTTTGAATGAATTGCAGGTGAAATAGCGAAACATCGTCTTGAGCCGTGATCTGAATTCTCACAGGATAAGATGAACCCAGAGGTTATCAAAGCGCTCAAGGTTTCCCCGCCAGAAGCCGTTACCAAGTTAAAGGCCGCCCTGAAACTAAAAAATCAGGAGATCGAGGTCCTCCACCAGATCAGTCAGGCTATGAGTGGAAACCTCAACCTGGAAGAAGTGTTGAAGCACATCATCGAACTGGTAACTGGAGTTACCAATGGAGATGCTTGTCTTCTCTATCTTCTGGACAAGACAAATGAAGAACTGGTTCTGCGTGCCTCCCGCAACCCTCATCCGAAAATCATCGGCCGAATCAAAGTAAAGATGGGAGAGGGCATAACAGGATGGGTTGCTAAAGAGAAGCAGCCTGTGGCCATCCAGAAGAATGCGAGCAATGATCCACGCTTTAAATTTTTTCACAACCTTCCCGAGGATCGTTATCAGGCGTTTCTCTCGGTTCCTGTGATCACCAAGAATGAAGTCATTGGAGTGATCAATGTCCAGCATCGCCGCTCCCACCGGCACACTCCCAGTGAAAAAGCTTTGCTGATGACGATTGCGATGCAGGTTGGAGGGGCTATTGAAAACGCTCGGCTCTACGCAGAAACCAAGAAGAAGGCCATGCAGATGGAGACTCTTTCCAAAGTTAGTAAAACGATTGCTTCCAATCATTATCTGGATGAGATGCTGCAACTCATTGTCTCCATGATGGCCGAAGCGATGAACTCGCCGATTTGTTCCATCATGCTGTTGGACGAAAAGAAAGAGGAGTTAGTGATCAAGGCGACGCAGAGCTTAAGCCATACCTACTCCCACAAGCCTAATATCAAGGTGCATAAGAGCCTTTTGGGACGTGTTGTCCTGGACCACAAACCGCTCGTGATTCGGGACGTGACCCAGGAGAAGGGTTATACCTACCCAGAGCTGGCGAAACAGGAAGGACTCCGTTCTCTGGTTTCTGTTCCTTTGATGATCAAGAACGCAGTGATCGGTGTCTTCAATCTTTATACGGCCCAGGAAAGACAGTTTTCTAACGAGGAGATTCAGCTCTTGTCTACCGTGGCAAATCAGGCTGCTGTGGCGATTGAAAATACCAAACTAATGACTGAAACTCTGGCTATGCAGGACGCTCTCGAGACGCGCAAGCTGGTGGAAAGAGCCAAGGGGATACTTATCAAGGAAGAAAACATTTCGGAAAGCGAGGCCTATCGGCGAATTCAGCAGAAGAGCATGAAACTGCGAAAATCCATGCGAGAGATATCGGAGGCTATCATTTTGGCAGCCGAAATCAAGAGTTGATCGAGGTGGATTGGACGGATGGGTAGCCTCAGTTAAGGGAGGAATCGAACGTAATTGGTAGCCACGATGAATGCGCTTTCTGCATTTATCGTG
>JBGOVH010000159.1:0-6131 GCA_041478005.1 Terriglobia bacterium
AGGGGCTGCCTTTTGCGACTACAACAACGACGGCAGACTCGACCTCTTCCTGACAAATGCTAATGCCGACAACGCTCTGTACGAACAAAAGCCCGACGGGAAATTCGAAGATGTCACGCGGAGAACTGCATTAGGAGGCAAGCTCCAAGCCACCATGGCCTGCGCCTGGGGCGACTATGATAACGATGGCTGGACGGATCTGTTGCTTACAGGCTACGGCGAAATTCGCCTGTATCGCAACAACAGAGGCAAGTTCCAGGATGTAACGAAATCAACAGGGATTGCCCAATCCGTTTCTTCAACAACCTGGTGCATGGGGGCGGCCCTTGCCGATGTCGACCATGATGGAGACTTGGATATTTATGTGGCTTGTTTTTTGGATTTAAACAAACTCCCCGAAAAACCTGCGCTTCGCTTTCCTGAAGACTTTCCCGGCCAGCCCAACCTGCTTTTTCGCAACAACAGCAACGGCAGTTTCACAGAAACTGCAAAGCGAGCCAAAGCTGAGGGAGGCCTTCACCCCTCTCGCGGCGTTTTGTTTGCCGATGTCAACGATGATCGCGCGATCGATTTCGTTTTAATTGACGGTCTAGGAAGGTTAACAACCTTTTTGAACAATAAAGATGGGACGTTTTTTGATTCTAGCGTGCCGTTCAAAGATACGCCCGTTACTTTGCCCCTGGGCGAGTCACGGGCCTATGGCGACTTTAATGGGGATGGCGCGGTGGACGAGATCGTCCTCAAGAACGGCGTTATGGCCTTGTTAAATCGCAACGACAGTAAACCGAAAAACTGGCTTTCTGTTCAACTCGAGGGCTACGCAGTTCCAGGCAAAGTCAAAAGCAATAGGTTAGGAATCGGCACAAAGATTGAAGTGAGATCGGTGGGAAGGTGGGAACGGAAGGAATTGCGCGCAGGCAATGGGACGATGGGGTGCGACGCCCCTCGGGTCTATTTTGACTTGGGTGATCAAGCCAGCGTGGACTTTGTGCGGGCTATTTTCCCTTCGGGAGTTCGCTGGACCCTGAAAAATGTCAAATCGAACCAAACCGTTCGTATTGAAGAGCCGTTGCTCGATGTGAACTCCTGTCCCACTTTGTTTACGTGGAACGGTGAGCGTTTTGAGTTTATCACAGACACGCTCAGCGCTGGGATTCTTGGAGAGTTGATTGCACCCAATCAATACTGGCGGCCGGATCCGAATGAATGGGTACGAATAACAGACCAACAGCTCCAGCCCAGCCGTCAGAAATCTCTGGAATTGCGATTCGTCAACCCTCTTGAAGAAGTCACTTATCTCGACCAGGTAAGACTGGTTGCGGTAGATCATCCGGCTACGGTTGGGGTCTATTCAAACGAGCGAATGGTCAATGAACCAAAGGATCGGGAACCCGATCAACTTTATGCATTGAGGAATCTAAGGCCGATCGCTGGGGCAAAAGACCAGCATGAGCACGACTTAACCCAAACGCTAGCGGAGATAGATCGCCGTTACTTCGATGATTTTCGCCTGCAGCCTTTCAAAGGGTTCGCAGAGGATTGGTCACTCACTTTGGACTTAGGCGTGCTAGAAGCCAAATCGAAGCCGGTTCTGATGCTCCAGAGCTGGAGTTATTGGAATTCGTCCGCGGCTATTATTGCGTCTGCCCAGGCTAACCAAACATTATGGGGTCCAGTACTCGACGTGCTCGGGCAAGATGGGCATTGGCGCATGGAGATTAGAGACCTGGGTGTATCGGCAGGGCTCCCCAGAATGATGGTGGTAGACCTTTCACCACATCTAAAACCCGGTGAACATGTTGTGCGGATTCGAAGCAATCGCACTTTGTATTACGACCAGATCTTGCTTGCTGACAGAGTGGAGCGCCTGGACCTGAACAGTCATGGGGGCGGGATGACACGAATTCATACCGAAGGGACTCCACTGTTATCATCCCGATTGCGCTGGCTTGGCTATCCCAGACGCATAATGCCGGATGGCAAATTCCCGGAGGTCTTCGACTACAGCCAGATTGACCCGCAAGCGGATTGGGAGACACATGCGGGAATGTTAACTCTTTATGGAGATGTACTGCCCTTACTTCAGAAGCAGGATGACCAATTTGTCATCATGGAGCATGGTGAAGAAGTAGCACTATCTTTTGATGCGAGCCGGCTGCCGCCACTGCCACCAGGCTGGAAGCGAACTTTTTTCTTTTACAGCGACGGGTATACGAAAGGATCCGAGTTGTATTCCGGTCAGTCGGAAACCGTGGACCCGCTTCCGTTCCATTCAATGGAGACCTATCCGAGTCAGCAATCCTATCCAACCGATGAAGCCCATATTTTATATTTACTGGATTGGAACACTCGCCCCAGCTTCATGCGGAAGTGAATAAACACGAGTAGGGATATGCTGGAGTAATCCAGGCAAAAGCCCAACGAACGTATCATCACCTTATTGTCTACCCAGGAGGTCTCCATATGAAAAAAATGCCTTCATTATTCAGAGGTATTCTTCTCGCTGCATTACTTTCCTTGGCACAACCCAGCATGGCCCGTGCTGGAGAAACCACTTTGTGGGAGATCGGGCAATTCAACCAATCGTCCGAAGAATTCGGGTTGAGCTTCCCCGCTTCGGATTCTCTTCCGTCTGACCCCGTCTATCATGTGGGTCAAAGCGATTGGAAGAAGGACTGGCCGGCTTTCCACCCAGGCTCAGCCAATGGAATGGCCGGAGGACGCGAGCATCCTTTTGTCGTGATCTTCGCACTAAACCAGCCCCCCAAAGGTGTGTATGACCTCATAGTTTCAACTTTGCATTACTCACCGCGCCGGCCAAACTTAAGACTAGAAATTAATGGCAAACGAGGGCTCTTCTATTTCCATCCCCGCATAAGCTACGACCGCGGAGACTTCCCCGTGGCCTTCATTCCACACTATTCGCAACAGCAAATCGAAATCGACCTTCCAGCAAGCTTCTTCAAGCAGGGGGAAAACCGGCTCGCACTGACCTGCGTGGACGATCCTCCTGAGGCAGACCCTGCCAATGGAACTTCCGGAACCGGCATTTCCGGAATCTACTATGATGCTCTGCGTCTCACACAGAATGAGCCCAAGAAATTTATGCCTGGGGAAATCCGCGCCAGTGCAGCGCCTACCGTCTTTTACAAGCAGAGCGGGGGGCAACTTAAGGAGGTGGTTGAGGCCATCGTTCGAGTCAACCAAAAAATCTCACGAGGCCAAGTCTTACTCGAGCTCAACGGGAGTCGCTACAAAAGGCTGCTTTCGGCCACAGCAGACTTCGGCGAGCAACGCTTGGAATTCGAGGTTCCTGAGTGGTCAGGTTCAACCAAAGGACGATTAAGAGTGGAGGCTGGCTCCATTCGCGAGTTCGAGATCACACTTGAGCCTGAGCGCAAATGGACGGTTTTCGTGGCACCCCATACCCATCTGGACGTAGGTTATACCGACTACCAGGGCAAAGTGGCAGAACTCCAGTCCCGCGCTATTACCCAGGCAGCTGATTTGATTGGAAACAATCCTGACTTTCGATTTTCCATGGATGGTTCCTGGATTTTGGAACAGTTGCTTTCGAATCGTTCAAAGGCAAAACAGGAGGAAGTCCTCAATCTTACTCGCCAGGGGAAACTGGCTGTCCCGGCACAATATTTGAACCTGCTCACTGGCTATGCCTCGCTGGAAACGCTGTTCCGCTCTCTTTACTGTTCCAGAACATTGTCGCGCGAGTATCACCTGCCTTTTGAATTTGCCAACATCACCGATGTTCCGTCTTATTCGGCTTCGTATCCTTCGGTCCTGGCCAGTTCAGGCATCAAGTATTTCATCGGGGCCGGAAACAATTGGCGCGCCCCCTTCTTACTCTATGGCCTGTGGAATGAAAAATCACCCTTTTGGTGGTCAGGCCCGGATGGGCAGAAGGTCCTCTTCTGGTATTCGCGGCACTATATGCAGGTTCAGAGCCTCTTCGGTTTGCCGCCGCGCCAGGCGGCCATACGTGACTCGCTTCCAGTCTTTTTGCAGGCTTATGCCAAAGCCCAATATAAGCCTGACGTGGTGTTGATCCATGGCACGCAGGTGGAAAACACCGACCTCGTTCCTGAGACTGCTACTTTTGTGAATCTCTGGAACCAGGAATACGCATACCCCCGACTGCAGTACGCGACTTTTGGCGACTTTTTCAAATACCTGGACCAACACTTCGGCAGTCAGCTTGAAACCTACCGTGGGGACGGCGGCCCTTATTGGGAGGATGGGATTGGTGGTGACGCGTCCTTTGTAGCGGAAGATCGCCGGAACCAGAATCGCGCCCTTTCCGCTGAAATCCTTTCCACACTCACTCAGTGGCTCGATCCTAGCGTAACAGCGCCTAAAGCATTGATCGACGACATCTGGCGAAACATCCTTCTTTTTGCAGAGCACACCTGGACCTCGTGGATTTCGATGTCCATGCCAGACCACGAACAGACAATAAGACAACTGGAGGTCAAAGATCATCGCGCCACGCTAGCCCACCACCAAATTGATGAGCTGCTGCAGCGTTCCATGAGCCAATTGATCGACCAGATCCACACGCCCAGCTCAACCCTGGTGGTCTTCAATTCGCTGAACTGGCGCCGCAACGCCTTGGTGGAAACCGACCTCTTGAAAGATGGAGCGGTGATCCGCGACATGAGCACTGGCCAGGAGACTCCCTACGAGGTGCTCTGGAGGAAGCAGGGTTTCGCCCACATCCGTTTCCTGGCAGAGAATCTTCCTTCAGTGGGTTACAAGTGCTATGCGATCAATTTCACTTCGGCGACTCCAATTTCTTCAGCCAATAAGGAAACAACGCCCGGCCTTGTTGTGGAAAACGACTTTTACCGCGTCGTTTTCGATGCAGCCAGCGGAGCAGTTTCCAGGATCTATGACAAAGACCTCCGCCAAGAGCTCGTGGATGAGCACAGCCCCTACAAATTGAACCAGTATCTTTACGTGACCGGAGGAGACGGGAACACCCAAATCATCCGGCCAATCAAATCCTGGCCTGTTGCCCAACTCACCGTCCATCCAGCATCTGGCGGGGAGATTGTAGGCGCGGTCAAAACTCCCTTTGGTCATTCGATTCGGCTTCGAAGCAGAGCGCTAAACACTCCCGATATCCGGACAGAAGTGCTCCTTTTTGACAAAGAGAAAAAAATCGAATTTCTTAACCAGGTAGAAAAAAGCCCGGTACTGGCGAAAGAAGGGGTCTATTTTGCATTTCCGCTTGCCGTGGAGAACCCCGAGTTTGGCTACGCAACACAGAGCGGCTGGGTCGACACCCAACGTGACCTGTTGCTGGGGGCCAGCCTGGAATGGTTCAACGTCCAGTATTGGATGGCTATCCACAACTCAAAGCTCACAGTGGGGATTGTGCCGCTGGACGCTCCTCTGGCTTGTTTCGGTGACATCAATCGGGGTTTCTGGCCTTCGGAGTTTCGTCCCAAGAGTTCCACTCTCTTCTCGTATGTCATGAACAATTACTGGGACACAAACTATCGGGCTTCGCAAGGTGGACAATCCGTTTTCCGGTATGTCTTGACCAGCAATCGAAGTTTTAAACCATGGGAGCTCAGCCGGCTTGGTTGGGAACATCTGCGGCCTGTTGAAGCTAATCTGATAATGTCACAGGAAAAGATGAGCAACCCGGAACGCCCGCTGTCTCCAGGGGGTGCTAGCTTCCTGGAAAGTGATCCAACTAACATTGTCCTGATCAACTGGAAACGAGCCGAGAACGGCAAGGGCATGATCTTGCGACTCCATGAAACCGCTGGGAATGAAACGACCGCAACACTGCATTTTCCCCTCTCACGGTTACGTCAGGTCGACCTCTGCACTGGCGTTGAGGATGACTTGAAGGAATTATTGGTGACTCACAATGGCACCTCAATCAATCTTGACTTTAAACCTCATGAGGTGGTCACCGTGAGGGTACAATGACTCAAGGGAGGACGCCCTGCTATGGTAGTTGAACTCCTGGGTGGTCAGTATCGAAACCAGTGCTGCCTCCATGCGAAACTTCAAGGCACAAGAGCACAGTGTAGGTCGGTTCGGCGACGCCTGGGAGAAGTTTGTCATTCTGGATGGGCCGATTATTAAAGAAGGGAAAA
>JBGOVH010000529.1:0-3041 GCA_041478005.1 Terriglobia bacterium
AATAGTGCGAATCCCTGTTTGCCTGCCTGAGAGGAGCGTCAGATAGTTGATCATTTCCTTTAGATGTCCAGATGCATCTGCAAGAATCACTAGCCTTTCAAGAATTTCATCAAAACTTCTTTGACGCTCCAGCATCTTCAGGGCATCTGCATAGCCCCGTTCAAAAGCCGGAGTTGTTCCACGCCAGCCACAGCGCGCCAGGGCGTAGGCTGCTTCCACTCGCACTGTACGACAAGGGTCTTCCAGCACTTTCAGTAATATTGCAGCAGCCTCTGGGTGGGGATTTTCAGCAATTCCCGCAGCACCCATCTGACGCACTTCTTCGTTTGGGTCTGAGAGGAGAAGGCGCAAACTGCCGCGAGATTCACTGTCGTGGCGCAAGGACATCTTCTGAATGGCGGTGAGCCGGAAAAAGAGGTGGTTCCCTCTATTCTCTGCCATCTGGACCAATTTAACCGACTCAACCTTTGTTCCTTTTCGCAAGTCCATAACAAGCCCCACATTTTGGATCAGCCCTTTGGGCGCCGGTCCCCACCATTTTTCTTTCCATTCTCGAGCCCAGGTTGCAGACTCCTTTTGATGGCACACGCCACAGGCGTTGGGGGCATTCTCTTTTCCGTAACGCTCAGTCAGTTCAGGTTCAGGACTGCCCAGAGAGTGGTCACGCATAAAATGCAGGACTCCGGTCATCAATTTCGGCATATGGCAGTCCACGCAGCGGACTTCTTTGTGGTGGCTGTGTGGAAATGGATTTGTAACAAGCCGAGTGTGACATTGCGCGCACTGGGCATCTGAATCCTCTTCCCATTTCAAGGCACGAGGTTTCCCTCCGTGCATTTGATGACAGCTCAAACAACTCATCCCACCCTGAAAACAAGCACTCTGGGATTGGGTTGTTCCTTCATAATTCAAGCCGGAAACACGTCCATCTGCGAAAAACCCTAAACCGTCATGGTTTCTGGAAACCGCAATTTCATTAAACGAAACTCTGGGGTCATCTTCGATAGCGTACCTCCAGTCGTGCTTATAGTGGCAGCGTCCGCAGCTTGCCAGAATTCCCTTGGCATCCAGGTCCCTGGCGGGATGTAAGAGGCGAGCGGGGGCTTTGTACCCCGGCCCGTTCCCTCTTTTCGACCGATGCCATTCGACATGCACTGAACCTGGCCCATGGCAAGACTCGCAGGCAACAGAACCCTCCAAAAATCGAGATGCGTAGGTCTGATTTCGATCGTCATATCCAACGTCGTAGTGAGTAGCATGGCACTGCCCACAGCCATCATTAAAAATCTTTTCCCGCGAATCATAGTTGTCCGGAAAACTGTGCAGATCGCCGTTAATATCTGCCATCACTTGATGACTGAGGTCCCAGCGGTCATGCTCCAGGTTCCAGCTTATCGGAAGAATGCGCCACTCCCCCTTGGTCCCTGTAAACAGGAAGGATTGACCTATTGTTTTTCCCACAACCCGAGAAATCATGTGATCGCCAGAGGGTCGACTGTCCTTACCCTTAACCTTAATAAAGAACGCCTCCTCTCGCCTGTAGGGCAAAGCTGTAAAGTACGGGGTTTCAATCGCCTCTCCATCAAACCTCCCGAGAACGCTGCCGAGGGAAGGTTCCCGCAGAGCATAAGCGTGACTTGTCGTCAGCCAGGTTTGATGACGGTCTGAATGGCAGGTCTTACAAGTTTCCGAACTGACAAAGGCTGGTTTCGCAAGGGATGGAGGGATGACCTTCTGCTCTCCGTGAGGATTGAGGAAGGTAAATGTGAGCGCGGTTAGGATCAATGAGAAGGAAATCGTGATCCAACGAATGTGAAGGTTGATCGTCCAATGAGAGGTCTGTCCTAACATCACCCAAGAAATGACATGAAATCTACCTTGTCTCAAAACGTTTAAGCCCTGGCAAAGCTATGTGCAGAAGCCGGCAACGGGTAAAGCTCTTCACTTTAAGCTCGTCTGTTGGCTCTGAAGGCTTTCTATGATTCTTAACGATTTCAGCACATCCTCATCGTTTGGCTTGACCTTTAGCGCCAATCGCAATTGCTCTTCGCCATTTTTCAGATTGCCTGACTTGCAATAGATGAGCCCAAGATTCTTGTGAATATCGCCCAAAGAACGGCACTGGCCGCAAACCTCTAAAGCCTCCTTGAGCTGCTGTATGGCCTGGGGCCAATCTCTGGCGTTGGCTGAGGCCAGAGCAAAGTTGCCAAGCGTTTCAGCCCGGTCTGTAATCTGACGTTTTGTCTGGAACTCCAAAAAGCGTTCCTGGTACCGCTTCGCCCTCTGCGGGTCTTCTTTGTTCAGTGTCCGGGAGAGGTTATAGAGGGCCTCACCGTGTTCCGGGTTAACCTCAACCACTTTTTCCCAATGCACTATGGCTTCAGTGGCTCT
The DNA here is from genome assembly GCA_041478005.1 of Terriglobia bacterium. GTDB lineage: Bacteria > Acidobacteriota > Terriglobia > Versatilivoradales > Versatilivoraceae > JBGOVH01. The sequence goes on from JBGOVH010000529.1 coordinate 2,392, forward strand.
TCCGAGCCGGGAAAGATTTTGTCCAAGCTGGAAATGCGCTTCTGCATTCCTGGGCTCCAGAGCCACGATCTTCCGGAGAAGTTCGACCGCTCGCGAGTTGTTGTCGAGCTGTCTTTCAATGATGGCCAAGACAAAGAGCGCGGGAGAATCATCGGGGGCAAGACGGCAGGCTGTTTCCAAAACCGGTCTGGCCTCATCGTAGCGGTGCAAATCGTGGAGCACCCGACCCTTGTTGTAGTAGCCGGCAGCGGTATTGGGCGCCAGGCGGACCGCTTCAGAGAATTCCTTTAAAGCGCCCTCGAGATCATATCCGTCTGCAAGCGCAATCCCGAGGTTTAGATGGGCTTCTGCAGATTGCGGCTGCATATTGGCAACTTTTCGAAAGGTTTGCCCGGATTCTTGCAGTTGCCCGAGCCTGGCCTGAACCATCCCAAGCGCTGTGAGCGCGGCGATATGGTCAGGAGCGATTTCGAGTGCGGACTCAATTTCCTTTTTGCCTTCACTGAACCGATTCTGCGCAGCCAACGTCAGTCCCAGATTCAAATAGGCCTGGGCGTATTTCGGGTAGTTTTCAACAGCCTTCCGGAACAATTTTTCAGCCTGACTGTTCTTTCCCTGTTGTCCATAAAGGGTCCCCAGATTGTTTTGTG
>JBGOVH010000395.1:0-3902 GCA_041478005.1 Terriglobia bacterium
CGAGATAAACGAGATATAAGCCGGAACCAGCGGCAATACACAGGGAGAGATGAACGAAGCAATTCCGGCAATAAAGGCTGAAATCAGACTGACATTGTCCATGAGCTCATTTCCAACTTTTCAAACAGCGCATTTACCTGCTCCCGAATACCTTCCGGGGGTCCGGAGTTATCAATAATATAATCCGCAAAACGTTCTTTTTGTTCCAGCGGCATTTGAAGAGAGATGCGCTTCCTGGCCTCAGCTTCGATGAGGGCATCCCGGGCCATCAAACGCTCGATCTGCTGAGCCAGGGTGCAGGTCACGACGATGAGAGGGCGGAAACTTTTGTACAGCCCGGACTCGATCATCAGCGAAGCGTCCACCACGACCTTGGCCTCGGGTTGCTTCAATTGTATACCATCCAGCCTTGCTCGTATGCTTTCATTTACTTCGGGATGAACAACCCGGTTTAGAGTTTCGAGGGAACTCGTGTCGTTGAAAACAATGGAGCCCAGTTTCTTGCGGTTGATCTCTCCGGCAGAGTCAAGAATTCCGACGCCAAAAATTCTAATGACCGGTTCATAACAAGACTCACCCTTTCGTATGAGTTCATGAGCCACCTTGTCAGCATCAATAATGATGCAGCCCATCGACTGTAGCTGGCTGCATACTGTCGATTTTCCGCTGGCAATTCCGCCTGTCAGACCGGCTTTTCGCATGAATCCCCAACAAACTGCCCACAGACCTTCGACTCACATTTGGAAGCCACGTTGAGCAAGCCGTGGGATTTGGATTTTTCTTGTTGTGACCCGTGAGGTTCCCCATTGGCAAGCCGAGTATGTCCCACAAGTCGGCTGGACACCGGAGGTGAACCGGCGCCAAAGACTCCCCTCCTTGGATAAGGAGGGGTGGCGACAGCCAGTGGCTGCCGCTGGGGTGGTTCGAATCCGTGGCAACTTTCCAAGCTGAAGCATGCAAGCTACAACCAACCACCCCCGCCGGGGCCGTTGGCCTCGGCTTCCCCTCCTCAGTTGAGGAGGGGACTTATGTTGTGCTCTACCCTCCGTATCCAGCCAGACTTGTGGGCAAAGATTAGCCTTGGCAAGGGGGGTCGACGCAGTTAATGAGTCACCATTCTCATCCGCAGTGGCGCCGCATAGCGAGATGAAGGGCTCTCTTTGACAATGGAGAACGAGAAAACCCTTACCCTCTTCGCAGCCTCGCCGCCTGGACCGTATTCTTCATCAACATCGCGATGGTGAGCGGACCCACTCCCCCTGGAACGGGCGTGATGGCTGACGCAACTTCGGCAACACTGGAAAAAAGAACGTCACCCATCAAGGCGTAGTCCTTGCTTTCGGCCTTGTTTTTCTCATGTTGCACGCGAAGAGTTGCGTCCTTCTCCAAGAAGGCTGTCAAAGACTCACCTTCTACTCTGTTGATGCCGACATCAATCACCACAGCGCCCGGTTTGACGAATTCTGCGGTCACAAACCCGGGCTTGCCCATCGCTGCCACGAGGATATCTCCCTGCCTGGCTACTTCTGCCAGGTTTCGAGTTCGCGAGTGACACATCGTGACTGTAGCGTGTTCTTGTAAGAGCAGAAGAGCCAGCGGTTTGCCCACTAGATTGCTGCGCCCAATCACAACCGCCCGGATGCCTTGAAGGGAAATTTTCTCGCGACGTAGAATTTCGATCACTCCGGATGGAGTGCAGGGTTGCAGCGATTTTCTTCCAAGTGCCAGATACCCGGCATTAATGGGATGTAGCCCATCCACGTCTTTGGCAGGATTCAAAGCGAACAAAATGGTCTGTTCATCAATCTGCCTGGGAAGAGGCAGCTGCACCAGGATCCCGTCAATCTCGTTTCTTTGATTCAGCGATTCGACCTTACTCAGCAGCTCTGCTGTGGTAGTGTCTTCCGGCAGGCGGATTTCTTCACTGTAGACCCCCAAGTTCCCGCATGCCTTGATCTTGTTTCGAACATAAACCTGCGAGGCAGGGTTGTTCCCAACCAAAATGGCTGCCAGGCCTGGTTGGATTCCTTTCCTCTCAAGCTCTGAAATTTCGACGCGCACCTCTTCTCTAATCTCACGCCCAATCCGGGCTCCATCGATGATTCTGGCGGTCATAAGGATTATTAATAACCTAATATTACAGGAATTGAAGACCTCCGCTCCGATTCCACACAAGCGAAAAATCATACCACAGCGAAATGGGCGACGGCATCGAATTCCTGGGAGCACGGGATACTTCAGGTACGCTGGGGGTGGAAATCACCACCAAGACACCAAGGCACCAAGAAAAAGCAGGCATGTCGGGTGGAAGTCTGAATTTGGCGATTGACTGGGACTTTAAGATTGAAAGCAGACTAATACTAAGAGCTCAAATGAGCTGAGATCGTTCCTTTGTGCTGTTGTGCTGTCTTCAGAAACACCCAATGGAATTAGAAATTCATTGAGTGCTAACTGGTTCTATTCACGGTAGAGACTCTTCTCCACACCAAACTGGAGTCCGGGCCAGGGTTTCCACGAATCGGGGGCTCTCCGCTGTGTCACATCACGAAGCTTGCGTAGCTTGCCTCCACGTAAACAGCAAAGAACACACCGCCGACTCCTCCTTCCCGCAGCCGCGGCAAATCGGTATGCCCATCAGCTGCCTTTTTTCCTATGTCGAATCCACTAACCGTTCTGCTGGTGACATCATTGTGGGTGTCGATCAGCAATGTTGAACGATGGACACGGCGGACATCCTCTTCGGTTAACCTTCGGTTAGCGGCAAATGGTGAATTTCTCGAAAAGACCGAGAACAGGAAAAAGATGAAGAGAAACAAGCATTGTCTTTGAACATGAAATGAATCCTTTCTTCAATTCAATTGCGTTGGAGGCTGCTGCTGAAAAGTGTTAGACTCGCCGCGATCAAGTATTGTCTGTCTCCGTCAGGATGGTTCTTCGGCGCCATCGAATATGAGAATTGAGGGGTTTCGTCCTCGTTCTGGTCGTCGTACTCGGTTTTCAAGGCCAATTACGAGGACGACGACGAGGACGATAATCACAGGAGCACCAAACCTCAAAGATGACCCGAGAAAAAACCTTCTTTGTTATTACCATCTGTGCCGCCTTTCTGGGCGCCTTTTTTCTGGTTTACCCTTATCTGCAATACCTGGCTTTTGCATTGCTTCTCACCTACATGCTCCATCCGTTAAGAAGAGGAATTCAAAGACGGATAAGGAACCGCAGCCTGGTTTCACTGTTGATGATTCTTCTCATCCTGGTTGCCATTATTATTCCTGTAATCTACATCACTTCGAAACTAGTTGTGGAAATCAGGACAACGGTTTCTATAGTCACCGTATCTCCCAACCGGCACATTTATCTTGAAAAAATCGAGGGTGTGATCCAGCGATTGACCCGTGAACCGGCCAGCCTATCTGTCTACAAGGATCGCCTGATAAAACAGTTCGAAGATTTTCTGGTGAGGGCCACCCCCGATTTCCTCGGTTCTCTCTCCGAGTGGCTGGTGGGTTTTTTTATTATGCTCTTTGTGATGTTCTACTTGTTCCAAGCGGGGGCCGACAGCTTTGAAAGAGTGCGTGCCCTTATCCCACTTGCTCCCAATTTGAAAGACAAACTTATCGAAGAAGTCAAGAATGTGACTTGGGCTGTGGTCTATGGGCAAGTCATGACAGCGCTGGTTCAGGGATTTCTGGGTGGATTGGGCTTTTTCATATTTGGCGTGTCCAGCCCCGTCTTATGGGGATTTATCATGATTTTCCTTTCATTCCTGCCGTTGGTCGGAACTCCCATCATCTGGGGGCCTGCCGCTATCCTCTTGATTTTGTCCGGTGCTACTTTTCGTGGGATTGGCCTGCTGGTTTGGGGTGTAGTGCTGGTGATGAACGTTGATAATTTTTTGAAAC